>JBIOIC010000093.1:0-8036 GCA_044449625.1 Gemmatimonadales bacterium
ACCGTATACCGACGTCGCGACGCTTTACGCGCGCGCTGGCGATCCGGCGCGGGCGCGTCAACTCCTCGCCCGGTTCCAGCAGGAGGATCCCGAGTTCTTCCGCAGCGTGACCGCCCAATCTGACCTCACATCGGCCCGCGGTGAGATCGCATTGGCCGAGGGGAACACCGCGGCGGCGCTGCAGGAGTTCCGCGACGCCCGCCCGCTCATCGGGAATGGGGCGCTGCTCTGCACCGGATGTATCGCCTTCGACCTCAGCCGGGCCTTCGACCGGGCCGGCCAGACTGATTCGGCCATCGCGGCATTCGAGCGCTACTTGGCCACGCCGGCGATCCTGCGGACCGATGGTCGTGACCTCGCCGCGGTGCGGAAGCGGCTCGGCGAACTCTACGACCAGAAGAACGACCGCCCCAAGGCGATCGAGCAGTACGCCGCCTTCGTGGACCAGTGGAAGAACGCCGACGCCGACCTGCAGCCGGTGGTGACGAGCGTGCGCAAGCGGCTGCGCGAACTCCACGCCGGGGGGAACTGACCCTAGCCCTTCGCTCCCCGGTACCGTATCACCCAGCGCGCCACCCCGCCTTCCCTGCTCGACAGTCGAATGACCCGCATTCCCCGCTCCCACCGCTCAGCCGCCGCCACCGCACCAGCCACATCCACACCGGCGAATCGATACCCCGCGGGCTCGGTGACGTAGATGTCATACGCATCACCCGCGACCAATTCGCTCTCGCCCTGGAGCGCATGGTCCCGCCATGCGACATCCTTGAGATCGGGGCCGCCGCAGGTGACGTGCCGCCCGGTGGCGAGGATCTGAGGATGATCCACCCGCCGGCGGAGGCAGACGACCTGAACCTCGAAGCGCGGATCGATCGGGCCGACGCGGAGGGTATCCCGCACGACGCCGAGGGAGCGCCGAGCCCAGAAGTCGAAGGCGAGATAGTCGGTACCGGCCGGCAGGCCGAGCTGGGCGAGCGGAATGGCGGCGGGTTCGTCACGGGTCCGCGCCAAGACCGTCCATTGCTCGAAGGAGCGCGCGATGTCGAGCTGGTAGAGCCCCACCCGTTCCCGCTGGTCGGCATCGAAGGGCCGGGGTCCCGAGCCGCTCAGCTGGGTCCCCGCCTCCGCGAGCAGCGAGGAACGCGAGGGATCGACATCATACAGTTGTTGCGGCCGGGTGAAGAGCACCGGGGCGGTCCGCTTGGCGGCTTCGACGCGGTCGGTCCGGTAGACCTCAGGCCGGTCGGTCAGCATCAACACCGACCCGGTCAGCGAGGTGATCGTCACGGCGCGATACCCATCGGGGCGGTGCAGCTCGATATGGTCGGGATCGTTTCGCCAGACGACAGTATTGAAGGAGTTGTATTCCGCGAAGGAGCCGTAGCCGAAACCGTCGTCACCCACCCGGACCCCATCCACCAACCCGATCAGCTCGGGGCGGATCCCCCAGCAGGCGAGCAGGTAGGCGTCCGGCCCGATCGCCCGCCGCACCTGCGCGACCACGCTCCGGAAGAGCTCCTCCCGATCCAGTCCCAGACCGGCGAAATACTCCGCGTGACTGTTGTAGCCCTCATAGCGGAGATGCCGGAGCGCATCGAGCTTGAAGTAACTCCATCCCATCCGGCGCAGCGCCCGATAGACCGGCGTCACCAAGGTGTCCATCGCCCCGGCCGAGCTGCCGTCCATCACATACCCGATCCAGTTGCCCCACGCGGGCCGCCCATCCGGCGTCGGCACGAACCAGCCCGGATGCGCCGCCGCCGCACTGTCCTGGAAACTGACATTGGTCCAGATCCCGGGCTCAAGGCCGCGATCCTGGATGTAGCGCTCCAGCGCGGCGAGCCCGCTCGGGAACTTCGCGTTTGAGTTGAGCCAATGCTCGGGCAGTCCGATCGGGAGCTGCTGGTAGCCATCGTCGATCTGGAGATAGCGATACCCGAAGGGCCGGAGCACCTCGCCCAGCACATCGGCGGTGCGGTGGATGTCAGTCTCGGTGACGCGGTCGAAGAAGGCGTACCACGACGTCCACCCCGCCACGGAGTAGCGCCAAGGCCGGTATTCCCAGGGCCGGTACTCCGCCAGGCCGCGGTGCCGCTGGTAGAACCTGGGGCGAAAGCGGAGCGCCACCTCGCCGCCGCTGGCGGTGAGCCGGTAGGTGACATCGCTGTCGGCGCCGGCGACGGGGACCAGCTCGGCATGCGCCGGAGCATCCACCGAGAGCACCCAGTCGGCCCGCCGGTCGTAGACCGCCCGATCGAGCAGATTGGAGACGGGGCCCACCGCATGGCGCACCACCGGCAGCGCATCGCGTTCCGGCTCGGACGCCGCCACGAAGGTCTCGGGAGAGCCCCGCACCAGCCCGGTCATCGTGATGCGTCCATCACCGGCCGCGGTCCACTTGAGCACCTGGGTCACTCGGCCGCCGGAACTGTCGGTCAACTGCCGGAACGACATCGCAGCTCCCGTCACCGCGATCTCGCCTTCGAACAGGACCCGGCCCTGATACCGAAGGACGAGCACACTGTCGTGCACTTCGACGGATGCTGGGGCATTGGGAGGTGCCGCGGCGTTCTGAGCTGAAGCGGGGGCGGCAAACAGGATGACGCCGACGCGGGCGACGAGGATGGCAGGTCTCATCATAGGGCTGGTAGGTTGGATCGGTCCCACGGAAATGGCAAGCTCAGCGGCTCCCCGCCCCCCGGGCTCGCGCAGAGGGCAGAAAACCGGCATCTTCCCTGCCTGTGACAACCTCCTTCGATCGCCTGACCGCCGCCCTGGCCGATCACTACCGCCTCGAGCGCGAGCTCGGCCAGGGCGGGATGGCCACGGTCTATCTGGCCCACGACCTCAAGCACGACCGCAAGGTCGCCCTCAAGGTCCTGAAACCCGAGCTCGCCGCTGTCATCGGTGCCGAACGCTTCGTGGTCGAGATCAAGACCACCGCGGCACTGCAGCATCCCCACATCCTCCCCCTCTTCGACTCCGGTACCGCCGACGGTTTCCTCTATTACGTGATGCCGTTCATTGACGGCGAGACCCTCCGCGCCAAGCTCGACCGGGAGACCCAGCTCGGCATTGAGGAGGCGGTCAAGATCGCCACCGCCGTGGCCGACGCGCTCGACTACGCGCATCGCCACGGCGTCATCCACCGCGACATCAAGCCCGAGAACATCCTCCTCCACGATGGCCGCCCGATGGTGGCCGACTTCGGGATCGCCCTGGCACTGAGTGCCGCGGCGGGGGGGCGGATGACCGAGACCGGGATGAGTCTCGGCACCCCGCACTATATGAGTCCGGAACAGGCCACGGCCGAGAAGGAGATCACGGGCCGAAGCGACATTTACTCCCTCGGCAGCGTACTGTATGAAATGCTCGCCGGCCAGCCCCCGCACCTGGGCGGCTCGGCGCAGCAGATCATCATGAAGATCATCGCCGAGCCGGTCCAGCCGGTGACCACCTTCCGGAAGTCGGTGCCGCCCAACGTCGCCGTGGCGGTGGCCAAGGCGGTGGAAAAGCTCCCCGCAGATCGCTTTGCGACAGCGGCCGAGTTCGCCGCGGCGCTGACGGATCCGGCGTACGCGTCGCGGTCCACGATGGCGGGCGGCGCGCTGGGTGGTGGGGCCCGGGCCGTCCAGGTTCGGCGGATCGTGGTCGGACTCGGCGGCGTCGCTTGCCTGGCCACGGGTCTCGCCCTGTGGGGGTGGTTCCGCCCCGCCCCCGCGCGACCGACCATCCGGTACAGCATGGGGCTCCCGCCAGGCCAGGAGATGCGGCAGGGCGCGTCCGGAGTCGACCTCGATATTTCCCCCGATGGGCGACGGATCGTCTATGTCGGGCCGGGCAAGGACAACGGCCAGCTCTGGATCCGGGACCGGGACCGACTGGACGCGACGCCGCTGGCGGGGACCGATGGCGCGTTCAATCCATTTTTTTCTTCCGACGGATCACAGATCGCCTTTTCCGCTGGAGCCAGCACCGAGCTCAAGGTGGTGCCGGCGGGTGGCGGACCGCCGATCACGATTGCCACTCCGGGCGCCGGAACCCAGGGCGGCGGGGCGTGGGGCGCCGATGGGTGGATCTACTTCGATACCCGCGGTGGTTTGAGCCGGATCCACGCCGGGGGCGGCACTCCGGAGCTCATTGTTCCCTACGACACCACCCGCCGGGAGATCGGCTACGCGTGGCCCACCGTGCTCCCGAACGGCAGAGGCTTGGTGTACCGGTCGCGGTCCAGCGGCGACCAGAACAGCTTCGACCTGGTGGCCTTCGATTTGAAGTCCCACACGCGTCACATCCTGACCAAGGGACTGCTGGCGCGGTACGCGGACCCGGGGTATCTCGTCTATGTGCGGGGCGATGGGGCGGTCCTGGCCGCACCATTTAACGAGAACAGTCTGGCACTGACCGGACCCGCGGTCCCGCTCTTCGATGGCGTGATGACCAAGGCGCTCGGTTCCGCCGATGTTGCCATTTCGCGCAGCGGGACCCTGATGTACGTCCCCGGGCAGGTGCAGGGTGCGGGCGCACTGGAGATCGTGTACCAGGACCAGGATTCCTCGATCCATCCGCTCCAGCCTCCAGTCACGTTTACTCCGTCCGCGATCTTCCACTCGCTCAGCCTCTCGCCCGACGGGACGCGGGTCGCGTTCGACATGGCCGGCCCGTCGTCTACCGACCTGTACGTCAAACAATTGCCCGCAGGGCCGCTGGCACGGCTCACCTTCGCGGGAACATTCTCCGGCCACCCGGCGTGGTCCGCCGACGGCCGCTACGTATTCTATATCGCGACCCCGGGTGGCAATGAACCCCCTTCGCTCTGGCGCCGACGCGCTGACGGGAGTTCCCCGCCCGAACTCGTGCTCCGGGTCCCGGGGCGGGGCGTGAGCGAAGGGAGGCTTTCGACCGACGGACGCTGGTTGGTGTACGTGGCCCAGGACAGCAGCCGCAGCTTGGGCACCATTTATGCCCGGCGAACGGCCGAAGACACCACGCCAATCGTGCTGGTGGCCGGGGGCACCGCCCACGCGCGGGGCGCGGCCCTCTCCCCGGACGGCAAGTGGCTGGCGTATGCGTCGGACGAAGCGGCGCGCGAGCAGGTCTATGTGGTCCCCTTCCCGGCCGCCCAGTCGGGCCGCTGGCAAGTTTCGACCGACGGGGGAACCGCACCGCTCTGGTCCCGGAATGGCCGGGAGCTCTTTTTCGAGGACCCGATCGGCCAGGTGCTGTCGGTACCGGTCCGACCGGGGACGACCTTCGATCCCGGAGTCGCCCGGGTCATTCTTCCGGCCGAGATCCAGTCGTCGAGTGGCATACCATACTACGCTGTGACTCCCGATGGCCGACGGTTCCTGCGAGTGCGCTTCACGGTGTCCGATCTGCCGGCCGGCGCCGGCCGGATCGTGGTGGCGGACAACTGGTTTACCGAACTCACCGGCAAGATGAAGGGGCACTGAATGCTCGACGCTGCCGGTCTCGTGGCCACGCATTGCATTGATCGGAACCGCCCGTGAGGCCGTTGACCCGCTGGATCGCCATCGTCGTGTGCGCCAGCACCGCCGGGTACGCGGGAACTCCCGCCACCGGCACGCCTGCTCCCGCCGCCATCATGGCGGTCGAGCAGGTGAGCGGCACCAGCGCCCTCCTCATCGGCCTGAGCCCGGACAACGACCAGGTGGTCTGGGCCAGCGGCACCGGCGGCACCTGGCTCCGCACCACCGACGGCGGGGCCACCTGGCAGCACGGCACCGTGCCGGGAGCGGAGCACTTCCAGTTCCGCGACGTGCAGGGCGTCGACGCCAACACCGCCTGGCTCCTGAGCGCTGGCACCGCCGACACCTCGCGGATCTACGTGACCCACGACGCCGGCGCCTCCTGGGCCCTCCGGTATACGAACCCCGACCCGAAGGGGTTCTACGACTGCATGGATTTCTGGGACCCACGCCGCGGACTGGTCATCGGCGACGCGGTGGATGACGCCCCGATGATCCTCGCCACCACCGACGGCGGCGCCAGCTGGGCCCGTCTTCCCGCCGCCATCCTGCCGAAAACGGTCCCGGGAGAAGGGAGCTTTGCCGCCAGCGGCACCTGCCTCATCACCCGGCCCGGCGGGAGGGCGTGGATCGCGATCGGCACTCCGACCGCCCAGCTCCTCCACACCACGGACTACGGCCGGAGCTGGGGCGTCGACTCGATCCCTCTCGTGGCCATCAGCTCGGTGAGCTTCCGCGACGACCGGCACGGGATGGTGCTGGGGACCGACAGCTCCGCCGCGACGGCTTCGACATCTGATGGCGGAAGTCACTGGACCCGCGGTGCGCCGCCCCCGTTCCCGCAGGGCTTCTATGGTGGAGTGTACGTGCGCGGCACCCGGCGGCCGGTGGTGGTGGCGGGGGGCCCCGGGGGCCTCGCCTGGTCGCGGGACGACGGCGCCTCGTGGACGGTCATCGACCACCACATCTACTGGTCCGTGACCTCGGCGTCCCCGCGCGCGGTCTGGGCGGTCGGCGCGCGGGGTCGGATCCTCAAGCTCTCCGGATTCTAGCGCTTGCCTTCAGTGTTACACCGTGCTACGATGCAACACATGAAGGATTCGCACGTCACACTGCGGCTCCCCGCCGAACTTGCCCGCGCACTGGTCCGCCGAGCCCGGGAGGCGGGAGTCGCCAAGTCGCACCTGGTGCGGGAGGCGGTGACCGCCTACATCAGGGGCCGACCGGCGCCAGTGCGCCCGACGCTGACCGCCGCCGAGCTGGCCGAACGATGGCCCACGTTGCCGCGGCTGACACCTGGCGAGGCGTCCGCTTTTGCCGATGACGTGGCCGCCGCGCGTACCGCCCTGCCACCGCCCCCCGCCCCGTGGGAGTGATCGTCGACACGTCGCTGCTCATCGCGGCCGAGCGGGGTGCGCTCAGGTTCGAGGCGTTACTCGGATCGCTGGGCACCGATACCGTGGCGATGGCGGCCATCACCGCGTCGGAGCTGTTGCACGGGTGCCATCGCGCCGTCGAACCGGGCATTCGTGCCCGTCGCTCCGCCTACGTGGACGCGCTGCTCGACGTCATTCCCGTGGCGCCGTTCGGCCTGGCGGAGGCGCGTCGCCACGCGCAGCTCTGGGCCGAGCTGGCCCGGACGGGGACGCCGGTCGGGCCGCACGATATGCTGATCGGCGCCACGGCGCTGGCGCGGGGCGACACCGTGGGTACGCTCGATCAGCGTGAGTTCGCCCGGATTCCGGGGCTCCGGCTCCTGTCGATCGACGCGTTCCTGGCCTGAGCCGCGCGGTGCGACGACGAACCCGTCAATGCCTCACGAGGCGGGTACCCCGATCGCCGCCAGCCCCGCCGCCTTCCGCCGGGCGTTGAGCGCCTGACGTTTCACTCCCACCAGCGCGTTCCACTTCTTGAGCACCGGCGCCGCGTCGGCGCGGGCCCGCTCGCACGCCGCGACCTCTTCGGCGGTCGGCGGCACGTCGGCGTCCTGCATCGCCATTGCGGCGCCCAGCATTGTTCCGCTCACCGACGCGAGCGTAGGCGCCACCTTCCCTCCGTCGCGACGACCGCGGCCGCCAAACCTGCCGCGTCCGCCGGGCGCAGGCGCCGGCGCCAGCGACTCGACCTGAATGCGGAACGCCGCCACTCCCGGACCTTCGGTCTTAGCAAGGATCTCCACCAGCGCGCGCGCACGCACCGCATCGGCGTGCGCCGCCCGCGCACCGACGTACATCTCCCGCGTCAGCGCGGCGAGCCGGGCCAGCGCTGGTGCCGGCGTCCTGACCCGCGGGTCCAGATAGAGCGTCAGCGGTTGGCTGAAGTGCTTCCCGCCCACGGTGAGGCGTACGGAGTAGTTACCGGGCGGCGCCCACGGCGCATACACCGACGGGTAGGTCCGGTGCGGTACGGCGGCGCCGTTGTCCCCGCCGGGACCTCGATCGCCGATCGGGTCGAAGCGCAGGTCCCAGCTGAATCGGTGCATCCCGGCCGCGGTGGAGAGGCGCATCTGCAGCGCCGCCCAGTAGAGCGGCACATCACAGTCGGGCG
>JBIOIC010000094.1:0-7937 GCA_044449625.1 Gemmatimonadales bacterium
AGTCCAAGGAATGTCGTACCTTAGGCCTGTACCCCCCTAGCCTGGGCTCAGTTCCCTCATCCGGCCCCCGGGCGTCGAGGAGACCTGATGACCGTGCAGTCCGCCCGCCAATTTGCCCGGGACCCCCGGGAACCCACCCTCCACGACCTCGCCCCGTTCCGCTACGATGGCCTCACCATTGAGGTCCGCGCCGCCGTGCTACGTGGCGAAGATGGCGTCTGGCGCGGGCGTCTCCTCTTCGTGGGGGGCGCCGAAGGTCCGGATGCGGAACGCGCAACCACGGAGATATTCTGCGCCGCGTCCGAGGCCGATCTCTGGCAGGCGGTCCGGGGCCTCGGCACCCACCACGTGCGTGATCTCTATCGCTCCCTCCTTTAGTGCGGGCGGTTCTGCGTGACCGATGCCGAGCGGCTGCTCAAGCTGCGACACGACATCGCCAACCCCTTGGCCGCATTGCTGGCCGAGACGCAGCTCCTGCTGCTCAGCCCCGAGAAGATCGATCCCGAGACGCTGGCGAGTCTGAAGGAAATGGAGAAGCTCTCCCTCCGGATGCGCACCATCCTGAAGGAAGTCTGACGACTTGAGCCGCCCGAGCCCCGCCCGTCGCAGTCCGGTGCGCTGGCATGGTCCGGCCCGCCGGATCGGCGAGCGCACCCCCGGGTGGGTGTGGCCCGGGCGGTCGGCGCTCAGGCGGCTCCGGCGTCACCGCGGTGGCGCCAGCCGTTGAACAGGTAGAGCAGGAGCAGGAGGGCGCTCGCCGCGCTGATCCCCAGGCGAGTCCCGAGCCCCGCGTCACTCGCCGACATCAGTCCTTCGATCGTTCCAGCCATCAAGAGCAGCGTCACCGTCGCACCCACCATCGGCAGTGCCACCCGGCCCGCGAGCACCAGCGCATCGCCGCGAGTATGATCGCCGGGGGCGACGAAGGCCAGACCCAACCGGAACCCCGCCGCACCCGCCACCGCGATCGCGAAGAGTTCGAGGATGCCGTGACCGGCGATGAAGCTCCCGAGGTAGCCGAGGACGCCGAGGTTCGCGAAGTGGGCGGCGGTGGCGCCGAGTGAAGCGCCGTTGAGCGCCAGCAGGAGGAGGGAGCCCACGCCGAAGAAGATCCCGCCCGCAAAACAGGCGATCGAGACCCGGACATTGTTGCTGATGATGCTCGCCGCCGCGATCGGCCGGTCGGCGGCGGCCTCTTCGTAATACGACAACCCCGCCGCCATCCGGGTCTTGGCGCTCGCGGCGCGCTCGAGCATCACCTCGGGGAGGATCTCCTGGGCCAGCGCGGGATGCTCGCGCATCGCGAACCACCCTGCGGCGGCCGGCCCGAAGAGCAGGATCAGCCCGAGCCCGACGGTGCGCCACGAGCGGACCACCGTCGCCGGGCAGCGCCGGAAGATGAACTCGGTCAGCCGGCCCCAGGCGCGCGCGGGATCGCGATAGAGGGCATTGTGGCCCGCGGCGGCGAGACGTTCGATCCGGTCGAGGAGGGCGGGGGAAGCGTGATAGGTGCGGGCGCGGGCCAGGTCGGCGGTCACTTCGCGGTAGCGAGCGGCAAAGTCCGGGAGATCGGCGGCTCTGAAGGTGTCCAGTCCGCGGGTCGTCGCCCGGGTGGCGAGGAGATCGAACGCCTGCCATCGCGGAGCCTGACGTGCGCTCAGGCGTGAGGCGGCACGTTCACCCGCGCCGCCACCACCGCCCATGCGCGCCGCGCGCTCCTCGGCGAAGAGGGCATTGAGAAAGGTGACGTTGTCCGCCGCCCGATCGGGGAATCGAGGACCGAGTCTCGCGACCAGCGTGGCGATGAGCGCGGAGCGGACGGTTGGTTCCAGCCGCGCGGTGCGCGCCTGGAGCGAGGCGAGCCACTGATATTCTGCCGGGCTCAAGCGGGCGATGAGGGCACCGGCACTCGGCGCGACCGCCGGTTCCGGTGGCGTATCCACCTCCAGCGGCCGATCGCGGACGACGAGGGTGCCGGCGGCGAGATCTCCCAGCCGCTGCGCGCGCGGGTGGAAGAAGATCATCAGCAGCCCGCTCACATAAGGCGGCGGGAAGAAATCCGCGAGGCGGACAAGGTTCCGAGCCAGCACCGGCCCGAGCCCGGCCGGGTGGCCGGTATCCCGTACGACCCGGATGCCGGTGAATCGCTTGCCCGGCGTCTGGCCATGCCACCAAGTCTCGAAGGCGGTGAAGTAGCCGAGGGCGAGCGTGGAGGAGAGCAGGACCACGCCGGCCGTGGCCCAGCGGCCGAAGGCGTGGAATGAGACGACGCCGAGGATCGAAAGCCCGAGCAGAGCCCCGCCGAGGAAGAGGTGGTCGATCACCGCCGCGAGTCCCCGGGATCCGACGCCGGCCACTTCGTACCGGAGCTGGACGTGCTCCGGCGTCTCCACGACGTGACGGAGGAGGAGGTCGACTTCCGACGTCGGGGCGGGCTCGGCGGTCATCCGAGGAATGATACTGTGCCCGGAGCCCTTGCGGGCCGGGGCCCGGAGCGCCAACCTCTTGTGATCCGGGCCGTCGCCGCCGGACGCCGTCCCATCATTCCACGGAGATGCTCCATGGCCGATCTCGCCATGCGCCCCCTGTCGGTCGGGGAGGTGCTGGACCGTTCGTTCGCGCTGCTCCGGCGGCGGTTCGCGCCGATGTTCGTTGCCGGACTGGTCTGCTTCGTCGTTCCGCTGGCGATGTTCGTCGGCAGCATCGGCGACCTCGCGTCGCTCGCACTGGCGGCCCCGGCCGCCCGGGGGAGCGCCGCCCAGATGGGAGTGCTCTGGCAGGTGATGGGGCACTTCTTCCTGATCGGATGCATCGCGGCGGTCTGCTTCGTGGTCGCGCGCGGCGCCTGGATCCACGTGGCCGGCGAAGCGGTGCAGGGGCGGGATGCGGGGACGGCCGAGGCACTGCGTCGCGGATTGAGCCTGGCGCTGCCGATGGCGGGTCTCACCCTGCTCGAAGGGGTGATCTTCTTCGGAGTGTACTTCGTGCTCGCCATCCCGGCCGCGATCGTGATCCCGCTGCTGGCGCGCTCCGGGGGATCGATGATCGGCGTCCTGTTCGCGGTCGTCGCGGTGTGCGGCGGCGTCGCGCTGCTGGCGTGGATCTACGCCGGACTCTACGTCACGGCCCCGGTGCTCGTCCTGGAGACACCGCCCAACGTCTTCCGTTCGCTCGAGCGCTCGTGGAACCTGAGCCGGGACCGCCGCGGTGCGGTGCTCGGGATCATCCTGCTGCTCGGTGTCCTCGGCTTCGTGATCCAGATGGCGGTGACGTTCGGGGTCGGCGTCTTCGGCGGGATGAAAGGGGAGGGTCCCGGGATGGTCGGCCCGATCCTGGTGCTCACCTATGGTCTGATGCTCCTGGTGCAGGTGGTGCTCGGCCTCCTGGGCTACGTGATCCAGACGGTGATGTACTACGACATGCGGGTGCGGAAGGAAGGATTCGACCTCGAGGTCCTGGCGCAGTCCCTCGAAGGGAAGTGAGCTGACGGTGAACAGCATCCCGGCCGACACGCTCCGGCGCGTCCTTGATCGGGTGTTCGCGGACTCCGCCTACGCCTGGCACCAGGTGGCGGTGCGGCCGGTGCCGGAGTGGTTCCGACGGGTCGCCGCGGTGTTCGCCTGGTTCGGCCGGCTCTGGGACCGGCTGATGACCGCGACCTCCGATGGGTGGCTGCCGCTCCCCTGGCTGCTGGTGGCGCTGGTCGTGCTGATCGTGGTGCACGCGGTCTTCCGGCTCTCCGCTGCCGCCCGGACGGCGCGCGAGGGGGATCTGGCCGGACCGATCCCCGGTGGATGGCTGCGCGATGCCGCCTGGTTCGACCGCCAGGCCGAGACGCTGGCCGCGGGCGGCCGGTTCGGCGAGGCGATGCTCGCCGCGTTCCACGGGGCGATGCTCGATCTCGACGGCCGGGGGCTGGTCCGCTACCAGGCGAGCCGCACGCCGAACGAGTTCGTCCGTGCTGCCGGCCTTCCCGATCCGGAGCGGCTCCGGCTCCGCGCGCTGGTGCGCGATCTCTATCGTGCGGCCTTCGCGGGGGAGGCGGTGCCCCGTGAGGCCTACGGGGCGTGGCTCGCGGAGCTCCGCCGGGTGGTCGATGCGCCCGCGCACTGAGCTCGCGGTGGCGCTCGGCCTCGGGCTCCTGGTGGCCGCGGGGATCGCGGTGGACGCCTTCAACGCGCGAGGGCCGCGGGAGCTCGGTTTCGATCGGAGCACCTACCTCGCCTCGCCGACCGGTGCGCGCGCCTGGTTCGAGGCGCTCCGTCGCCTTGGCGTCGATGTCCGTCGCTGGCGTGCCCCCGTGGCCGCGGTGCCGGGGGGATTCGCCGGTCGCCCCGCCCCGCTTCTCGCCATCCTCGATCCACTGCAGCCCATCACCTTCTTCGAAGCCCTCGAGCTCCAGCAATGGAGCCTGCGCCGGGGAGACCTCCTGCTCGCCGGGCAGGGGACCGATTTGGTGATGCGGTGCTTCGGGTGGGAGATCGCGCCGGCGATCCTCTCGGAAGGGGTCGCGGACCTGAAGGCGAGCGGCACGATCGGCCCGACCCGGCTCTCCATCGAGCGGATCCACGCCGTGCTCCACCCGACCCGCCTTCGGATCGAGCTCGACTCGAGCCGGGTGGCCGACCTCGGCCTGCTCAGCTGTCCGGTGCGGCAGCCGCTCGGGGTGGATACGCTGCTCTGGACGCCGAGCGGCGCGCCGGTCGCCGTGCGGATCAGGGTCGATTCGCTGACCAACGTGACGCTGGTCGCCGATGGGCACCTCTTCAGCAACAGCGCGCTCCGGGAGTCGGATGCCGGCCCCTTCACGCTCGGGTTGGTGGTCCCGGACTACCGGATGGTCTATGTGGACGAGTACCATCAAGGCTATCACGGCGACAGGTCGTTGAGCGGTGCCGTGCTCGGGTGGAGTATTCACTCGCCGTGGGGCTGGGGGGCGTGGCAGCTGGCGATCGTCGGCCTGCTCGCCCTGTTCGCGGCGGGGATCCGATTCGGGCCGATCGTGTCCGGGATCGAACGCAGGCGCCGCTCGCCGATCGAGCATGTGCGGGCGCTCGCGACCGCGCTCGCGGCGGCCCGCGGTCACGACGTCGCGGTGCGGCTGATGATCCAGGGACTGCGCCGGCGACTTTCACGTGACCACCGGCCGCGACGCCAGCCGGTCGAGGAGTGGCTGGCGAGCCTCGCCGCCGGAGTCCGAACGGCCCGCGCCCGCGAAGCCATCGGCATCTTGCAGGAGTCGATCATTCCGCCCCAGAGCGCCGATGCGGTGCTGCGGGCGGCTCACGCCGTGGAGGATGTGTGGCTGGAACTCAAGCCGTGACCCCGGGGGAGGCCCGGGCGCAGGCCGACTTGGCCGGGCGGATACTGGCGCAACTGGCCGGGGTGGTGCTGGGCCAGCCGGCCGCGCTCCGCGACGTGCTGGTCGCACTCATCGCCCGCGGGCATGTCCTGCTCGAAGGAGTGCCCGGCACGGCCAAGACGCTCCTGGTCCGTGCGCTCTCCGGTGCGGTCGGCCTTGAGTTCCGCCGGATCCAGTTCACCCCCGACCTGATGCCGTCGGACATCACCGGGGTGAGCCTCCTCACCGGCCCGGGCCAGTTCACCTTTCGCGAAGGTCCGATCTTCTCCGACCTGGTGCTCGCCGACGAGATCAACCGGGCCCCGGCCAAGACCCAGGCCGCGTTGCTGGAGGCGATGCAGGAGCGGAACGTCACCGTCGACGGGGTCTCGCATCCGGTCTCTTCCGCCTTCACCGTCTTCGCCACCCAGAACCCGGTCGAATTCGAGGGGACCTACCCGTTACCGGAGGCCGAGCTCGATCGCTTCCTGATCAAGGTGCTCCTCGGCTACCCCGATGCCGGCCACGAGCAGGGGATTCTCACCCGCGTCCTCGGCGGGTTCGAGGCGGATGAGCCGGCGAGCTATGGCGTTTCGCCGGTGATCGACCGCGCCGGATTGGCCGAGCTGCGGCGGGTGGCCCGGGGAATCCGGGTCGAGCCGAGCATTGCGCAGTACATCGTTGCCGTGGTCCGGGCCACGCGGGAGGCGCCGGCACTGACGATGGGGGCTTCGCCGCGGGCGAGCGTTGCCCTGCTCAAGGCGAGCCAGGCGGCGGCGCTCCTCGATGGACGGGAATACGTGATCCCCGATGATGTGAAAGCGCTGGCGCCGGCGGTGCTGCGACACCGGGTCAATGTGGCGCCTGAGCTTGAGCTCGAAGGGGTTTCTCCCGACCAGGCGCTCGAGGGGATCCTGCAGTCGGTCGAGGCACCGCGCTGATGTCACTTCCATCATCATTCGGAGTTCCGATGCGCCACCTGAGTCTCCTCCTCGGCGCCGCGCTGGTCGCGGCCCCGCTCATCGCCCAGACGCCGCCGCGCGCGGTGCGGCGCACCATCCCGATCACCAACGCCTTCCGCGCCGGGCTCGCTTCCGGCGCCCGCGACTCCCTCGGCACGCCGGGACCGAAATACTGGCAACTGAAGACCGACTACACGATCGAGGCCTCGCTCGATCCCGCGACCGCGCGCCTGACCGGCCACGAGACCGTCACCATCACGAACCCGAGCGATTCCACGCTCAAGGTCGTCGTCCTCCGGCTCTATCAGAATCTCTTCGCTTCCAATGTTGAGCGAGCGGAGACCGAACCGGGGCTGACCGACGGGATCAAGGTGACGCGGCTCGTCGCCAACGGGCAGGCCGTCAACGTGGACAGTCTGGCGGAAGAGTGGAGCCATACGACCGTCGTGCGGGTTCCGCTGGTCACGCCCATTCCGGCGCACGGCACCGGGACCCTCGAAGCGGAGTGGTTCTTCACCGTGCCGAACGTGCCGCTGGATGAGCGGGGCACCCGGATGGGCGCGTGGGCCCACCGGCTCTTCCAGATCGGACAGTGGTATCCGCAGCTGGCGGTCTACGACGACTTGCGCGGGTGGAACACTGATCCTTATCTCGGGCCGTCGGAGTTCTTCAACAACTTCGGTTCCTTCGACGTGCGGCTTACCGTGCCGTCGGGATGGCTGATCGGCGCGACCGGCGTGCTCCAGAACGCCGACTCGGTGCTCTCGCCGATGGTCCGTGAACGGCTCACCCACGCGACCGCGAGCGACAGCCAGATCGTGATCGTGGCGGCCGACGAGCGGGGGGCGGGGAAGGCCACGCTCGCGGGGGAGAAGCTCACCTGGCACTTCCGGGCCGACAGCGTCGCCGATTTCGCCTGGGCCACGTCGAACGAGTTCGTCTGGGACGCCACCCGCGCGACAATCCCCGGCAAGGGGGTCATCCCGATCGACATCCTCTACTGGCCCGAGCACGCCAATTACAAGCAGACCGGCGCCTACGCCCGCCACGCACTCGAGTTCTACTCCAAACTCTGGATGCCGTACGCCTTCCCCCACCTCACGCAGGTGGATGGGCCGGAGGGCGGAATGGAATACCCGATGTTCATCATGAGCGGGGCGGGGCGCGGCGTCACCGATCACGAGACCGGGCACGAGTGGTGGCCGATGATGGTCGGCATCAACGAGACCTGGTACGGCTGGATGGACGAGGGATTCAATCAGTACATGAACCGGCTCTCCTCCTTCGACTTCCGGAACCTCCCGGCGAACAATGACAGCCTGGGCCAGCGCTACGGCCGGATCTCGGGTGCGGAGCTCGAGGCGCCGATGATGTGGGACGCCAACTACGGCGGTCCGCTCTACAGCTTCACCACCTACGGCAAGGCACCATTGATGCTCTCGGCCCTCGGCGGCATCGTCGGCGACTCCGCGGTCTGGCGGGCGATGAGCGCGTATGCCAAGACCTGGCGCTTCAAGCACCCCTCGCCCTGGGACTTCATGTTCGCGATGGACCACGAGCTCCATCGGGACCTCGGCTGGTTCTGGTACTACTGGCTCTTCACCACCGAGTCGGTCGATGGCTCGATCGCGAAG
>JBIOIC010000095.1:0-7925 GCA_044449625.1 Gemmatimonadales bacterium
GAAGAGGGGATCGGGGGGGGTGAGGTGATTGCGCAGCCCGTTTACCGTTCACCGTCTACTTCACAGCGCATGCCGCCGAATCCGTGATCTCCCGCTGCAACACGATCCGCTGTTCCAATCGTGAGCGAAACCCTCGCTTCGCGTCGGCGACGATCCGAGTCTCCGCCACGATCGTGCGCTGCCAGCGCCACGGTCCCAAGGCGTTGTCCCAGGTCAACTGACCGGTCTCGGTCTCGTTATCCTCGATCTGCGCCGGTTTCGGCCCACCGACGTCACGCCGCTCCTGATGGGCGGTGCGGCGCTCGATCTGATAGCGCGCAAAGCGCCGGCCCGATGCGGCGCTGTCCGCCAGGCGGCGCACGACGACGCCATTGCTGTCGCTCCACCTTGCGCCGACGGCGAGCGGCTGCGGCGGTAACGGTGGCAGGAGGTCGTCGGGCACGCCGGTGAGATCGGCGATCGCCGCGACATCATCCGGGATGAAGGGAACCCGTTCGGGGAGATACTCACCCTGCCGATCGAGGACGCCGGTGTAGCGCCCGCCGAGGAGACCGTCGGTCTCCGGGGTGAGCCGGGAACCGTCGGCCTCGCGCCAGACCAGGAGCGAATCCCACCACAGATCAAGATGGAACCGGCCCGCGACCGCGGAGTCGAGCCGGACCAGGAGGCGCCCTTCGCGTCCCGCCTGTTCGAGGCGGAGGGTCGTGTTCAGCTCCGTCCGCACCTTGCCGGTCACCGACTGATGGAACGCGGCGCAACGGAACTGGGTGGCGGCATACGACTGCGCCGCCAACGCCGCGGGGGCGAGGAGGGTTGCGCCGAGGAGGAGCGCGCGCGAAGATGGACGGAGCCACCCACCAAGGACTGCCGATGCGGATCGCATATCGAAAGCTAGTCGCCACCGTTCTGTTCCTGGGAGCGACGCCGCTCGCGGCGCAGACTCCCGCCCCCGAGCGCCTCCTCGTCCGCGCCGGCAAGCTGATCGACGGGATCGGGGAGAAGCCGCTCGTCGATCAGGGGATCCTGATCGAGGGAGATCGCATCATCGAGGTCGGGGCGTGGAGCGCCGTATCCAGCCACGCGGGAGACGCGCGGAGGATCGACCTGAGCGGAATGACTGTACTCCCCGGATTGATCGACGCACACGTGCATCTCCTGCTCCAAGGGGACGTGACCGCCGCCGACTACGACGCGCAACTCCTCAAGGAGTCGATCCCCTACCGCACCATCCGGGCGACCGCCGCCGCGCGCGTCGCCCTGGGGCACGGCTTCACCGCGCTCCGCGACCTCGAGACCGAGGGGGCGATGTACGCCGACGTCGACTTGAAGACCGCCATCGCGCGCGGCGTGATCCCGGGGCCGCGGCTCTTCGTCTCGACCCGCGCCTTCGCGCCGACGGGGATGTACCCTCTCCTCGGCTACTCTTGGGAGCTCGAGATGCCCCACGGGGTGCAACCGGTCGATGGTGTCGACGAAATCCGAAAAGCGGTGCGCGAACAGATCTCGCGCGGCGCCGACTGGATCAAGTTCTACTCCGATCGCCGTTACTACATCGCCCCCGACGGGAAACTCCACAGCTGGGTCAACTTCACCGACGAAGAGATGAAGGCGATGGTGGACGAAGCGCACCGGCTGGGGCACAAGGTCGCGGCGCATGCGATGGGAGGGGAGGGGATCGACGCGGCGCTCCGGGCCGGCGTCAATTCGATCGAGCATGGCGACGGCCTCACCCCCGACCTGATGGACCGGATGGTGGCGCAGCACGTCGTCTGGGTCCCGACGATCTACGTAGGGGTCTACGACGCGCCGGGGCGCGGGGGGATCTGGCCCAGGATGGTGGAGCTGGAGCGCGGCGCCTTCGCGGAGGCGCTCAAGCACAAGGTGACGATTGTGTTTGGGACCGACATCGGTGGCTTCCCCTGGACCGAGAACGACGCCAAGGAGTTCGGCTACCTGGTGCGCTACGGGATGACGCCGATGCAGGCAATCCAGTCCGCCACCTTGCGTGCCGCCGAGCTGCTCGACGCCTCGGACGACATCGGATCAGTGCGGCCAGGGCGCTACGCCGATCTCGTCGCGGTGAAGGAGGATCCGCTCACGGACATAACCGAGCTGGAGCGGATGGCGTGGGTGATGAAGGGGGGCGTGGTCTACAAGCCATGAAGAGAGAGAAAAGAGAAAGGAGAAGGGAGAAAGGGGGTCTTTAGCTCGCCCCTTCTCCTTTCTCCCTTCTCCTTTCTCCTACTTATCAAGCATGAACGAATACCCGTAGTCGACCGGCGGCACGAAGTTCTCCTTGATCGACCGGGGGGAGACCCAGCGCAGCAGGTTCAGGATCGACCCCGCCTTGTCGTTAGTCCCGCTGGCGCGTGCGCCGCCGAAGGGCTGCTGGCCCACCACCGCGCCGGTCGGCTTATCATTGATATAGAAGTTGCCGGCGGCGTTCCGGAGGATCCGATCGGCGGTATGAATCGCCGAGCGATCCCGAGCCAGGACCGCGCCGGTGAGGGCGTAGGGGCCGGTCGCGTCAACCAGCTTCAAAGTCTCCTCCCACGCCGCGTCGGGATAGACGTGGATGGTCAACACCGGCCCGAAGATCTCCTCGCACATCATCCGGTACTTCGGGTCTTCCACCTGCACCACCGTCGGTTCGACGAAGTAGCCGACCTTGTCGTCGCAGTTCCCGCCGAAGACGATCGTCACCCCCTTCGCCTTCTTCGCCTCGTCGAGATAGCCCTTGATCCGGTCGAACGCCTTCCGGTCGATCACCGCACCCATGAAGTTCCGGAAATCAGCGACGTCACCGACCTTGATTTCCTTCAGCATCGCCACCATGTGATCGCGCACCGCGGGCCAGAGACCGGCGGGGACATAGGCGCGCGAGGCGGCGCTGCACTTCTGCCCCTGGTACTCGAATGCTCCGCGGACCAGCGCGACCGCGAGCACCCGAGGATCCGCGCTCGTATGCGCGATGACGAAGTCCTTGCCTCCGGTCTCCCCGACCAGGCGGGGATAGCTCTTGTACGTCTTCAGGTTCTTCGCGACAATCTGCCAGAGGTTCTGGAAGACCTCGGTCGAACCAGTGAAGTGAATACCCGCCAGATTGGCGTCGGCGAGCAGGATGTCGGAGACCATCGCCGCACTGCCGGGAACGAAGTTGATCACTCCGGCCGGCAGCCCCGCCTCCACCAGTATCTGGTAGAAGAACCAGTTGCTCAACGCCGCCGTCGCCGCCGGCTTCCAGACCGCCACATTCCCCATCATCGCGGGGGCGGTCGGGAGGTTCCCGCCGATCGCGGTGAAGTTGAACGGCGTGATGGCGTAGACGAACCCCTCCAGCGGCCGGTGGTCCATCCGATTCCAGGTGACCGCCGAACTGTTCGGCTGCTCCCGGTAGACCTTCTCGGCGAAGTGAACGTTGAACCGGAGGAAGTCGATCAACTCACAGGCCGCATCGATCTCCGCCTGGTAGGCCGTCTTGCTCTGGCCCAGCATCGTGGCGGCGTTGACGGTGGCGCGCCAGGGACCGGCCAGGAGATCGGCGGCCTTGAGGAAGACGGCGGCGCGGGCCTCAAAGCTCCATTCGGACCATTCGCGCCGAGCGGCGAGGCTCGCCTGAATCGCCTCGCGGACCATCGCCTCATCGGCCTGATGCACCTGGGCGATCACCTTCTGGTGGTTGTGCGGCGAGACGACGTTCACCGTCTTCCCCGAGCGTATCTCCTTGCCACCCACGACCACCGGGATGTCAGTGACGATGCCGGAGAGCCGGGCGAGTTCGGCCTTGAGGGCGGCGCGTTCGGGAGAACCGGGGGCGTAGTTCAACACCGGTTCGTTGACGGGATTCGGAGGGGAGAAGATGCCGGTCATTCGGATCTCAGCGCTGAAGGCAGTGGGTCAGTGGGTCAGTGGGTCAGTCAGGAAAGATAACAGACCGAACCCTCACCCCCAGCCCCTCTCCCTGCGGGAGAGGGGAGGAGATACCGAACAGCGTTCCTCTCTCCACGGACGGGGAGAGGGGACAGGGGTGAGGCGAGCTAGCGAGGAATATCTTGGTCGATGGAGTTGCCCAACCACGCCGGCGCCTTCCCATAGGCGACCGGCCGCTCCAGCGTTCGAAATCCGTTGCGGTCAAGGATCGCGCGGCCAACTGGCGAGAAGATGAACTCTACGAAAGACCGCGCCGCCTCGGGGTGCGCGGCGCGGCGCGGGATGGTGAGGGCGTAGAGGATCGGCGCGCCGCGGAAGGTGAGGGAGTTTTTCCCCGCCGCGCCGCGAACCTTGACCGTCACGCGGGCGTAATCGGCGCCGCGGGTCGCGTCCCCCAGATCGATCTCCGGCGGGAGAGCGACATACTTGAGTCCCGCCGTGAGCGCGATCGAGCGGTACGACCAGGCATAGTCGAGCTCCCCCACCTGCACCAGCGCGATCAGATCCGCCTCATTGGGCCGGAGATCCCGCGGCGCGATGGATGCGGCCAGCCGCGCCGCCAGCCCCGGGCTCCGGTAGTACCGCTCGGCGAGCTGGAAGAGCATCAAGGTGCGGTACCCGTTGGGATCGAGTGCGGGATCGGAAGCGCCCATCCGGACGCCGGGGCGCGTGACCACGTCGTACCAGTTGGCGGGTGAGACCTCGGAGGCGCCGGCGGATTTCGGCGTATACGCCAGTACCATCTCGTTTCGCGCGAATGCCGCGTACCACTCAGCTTCCTTGGGAACGAGCACCTGGGGAATCACGTCCACGTCGGCCACGGCAATGACGTCGGGAACGCGGTCGAGCTCGGTGATGCGCCGCGCAAGCTCGAGGCTGCCAGCGTTTTCCTGCGCGGGAGTGACGCTGGGATGAGTGACGACGAAACTGTCGAGGAGTTCGTGGAACGGGCGGGCGAGGGAACCGGCGCTGAAGACGGTGAGAGTTTGAGCGCAGAGGCGGAGAGGCGCAGAGGCGGAGAACACCAGGCAGAGCACGAGCAATCTGCGGCAGTTTCGCCTAGCCCCTGCGTCCCTGCACCTCTGCACCCCTGCGCCTCTGCGCGTCACTTCCGCGCCAGGAACCCTTGCACCTGATCGGCGAGGGTCGTTGGGTCGAAGGGCTTGGCGATGTAGCCGACGGCCCCCTGGCTCAAAACCTCGCGCTCGAAGCCGGGACGGGCCTCAGCGGTCACGAAGACCACCGGGATCCCTTGGGTCCGGGCCGATCCCTGCAAGCGCCGCCAGGTCTGAGCACCGCCGCCGGCCGGCATGCTCAGGTCGAGGAGGATGAGATCGGGGGGATTCTTGGTGGCGAACATGAAGCCCTGCATCGCATCGAAGGCAACGGTCACCCTGAACCCACCGGCCGTGAGGGCCGCGGTCATCACCGCCACGATCGCCTTGTCGTCGTCGATGATCAGTATCCGGGGATCCACCATACCCTAATGGTGCGTTTCGACCACCGCTCCCCGCAAGGGGCCGATCTCCCATTGGAGCCCAGCCTGATTCGGGCCCAGAAGAATCGCGGGAGGCCGTATCCCGAAGAGACGCCAGCGGCCGTTGACCAG
This sequence comes from Gemmatimonadales bacterium, assembly GCA_044449625.1. Lineage (GTDB taxonomy): Bacteria > Gemmatimonadota > Gemmatimonadetes > Gemmatimonadales > GWC2-71-9 > CAMLHU01. The sequence goes on from JBIOIC010000095.1 coordinate 5,540, forward strand.
CTTGGCGGAGGTGATACCGAGCACGGCGCCGGCCGCGACATCGCTGATCCAGTGAGCATTCCGGATCACGCGGGCCGCTCCGGTCCCCACGGCGAGGGTATAGAGTCCGATACTGGCCCACGGCCGGTGGATATCGTCCGAGAGCGACGTGGCGAGCGCGAAGGCCGCAGTCGTATGACCCGAAGGCATTGATGCCCAGCCCGAGAACGGCTTGAATCCGGTCTCCGCCGGACCCTGATACGGCCGAGCTCGGCCCACGACGTCCTTCAGTATCTCGGAGAATACAGCGCTCACGACCACCGTCCCCAGGACTCGCCCTCCCGTCTTTGCCACCTTGGGGCTCCCGGCCAGAAGGCCTGCGCCCAGAATGCCGACGCCGACCGCGGAGGGAAACGCCCCTTCGCCGAAAGTCTGGACCGTGGCGGCCACATTGAGGTCGGTCGCGGTGCTGTGATTCTGGGCCAGGTCGTGGATCGGGTGGTCCGCGAGCGACACCAGGGCGACCCCACCCACGACGGCGACGGCGTGCCACCAGCGAATCGGTGCCCCGGGGAGCGGAACGACGGTGTCTGATGATGCGGTGGGAACGGAGGACGCGGGGGTCTGCCCGGCGGCAACCCGGGGCAGGAGCGCCAGGACGAGGAGGCCGGCGCCGTATCTATGGAGAAGCATCCGGGGAAGCTAAGGGGGGAAGCTGACGCCACAATGACGAGGGAAATGTTACATTAGTAGCGCTCAGTCACCGGACGCCGATCGGCGTCCCCAGCTCTGGATCAGACACTTATGCGACGCTTCCTCCTGCCGCTCACCCTCGCCGCCGGCCTGGTCGGCTGCCGGGCCTACGATTCCTATGATCCCCTCGCCTCCCAGGCCGGGTTGATTCCCGCCGACCGCTACGCCGCCTATGGGCGGGAGCAGGCCGAGGCCATCGCGATCGGCCGCGAACTGGGCGGCAAGCACGGTCTGTCCGAAGCCGACCAATGGACGGCGGTGCTGGCCTACGCCAGCAAGCAGCCCGACGTCGTCGATATCCGGCCGGACAGCCAGGCCCACATCCTGACGCTGCGCTTCAAGAGCGGCTGGGTGGTCGGGGTCGACCCGATCAACGATGGGAAACATGGAGCGGAGACGGTCATACCGGCGCGGTAGGGGCGCGGCGTGCCGCACTCGCACGGGTGACGGGTGACGGGTGACGGGTGACGGGTGACGGGTGATCCGACGATGCTGAATATCCGAGAGATCTGCAAGCCCCGTCAACGGATAGCGGATAACGGATAGCGACCCGCCAACGGCCCTCACCAAGGACTACCCATGACCGCAATACCGACTCCGCCGCCGCTCACTCCGGTAAACAAGACCCCGATCTGGGAAGACTTCCTCGACATCTTCTACGCGCCGAGCGTGGTCTTCGAACGGCGCAAGGCGGATCCGAAGTTCTTCATCGGGTTCCTGGTCGTCTCCATCCTGGCGGCGGTGATCCTCCTCGCGGGAAAGGGATTGCTCCAGGGCGCCTTCGACGCCGACTTCGCGCGGGGGATAGCGCTCGCGATGAAGAAGAACCCCCAACTCACACCGGAGATGATGGAGAAGGGGAAGGCGATCGGGCAAACCTTCACCACCGTCTTCCTCGGCATCGCAACGCCGATCGCGATCCTCCTCGTCGGACCGATCCTCTGGCTCTGCGGCAAGGCGGTCGGGGCCACCGAGGAGATCGGCGCCGCCTGGATGGTGGCGATGTACGCCTATTTCCCGCGGGTCCTCGGCTCGGTCTTCCTCGTGGTGCAGCCCCTCCTGCTGTCCAATGACTCGATCAAGGGGATGACCTCGCTGAGCGTCGGGCCGGCGCGCTTCTTCGATCCCGCGACATCAAATCTCGGCGTGATGGCGCTGATGGGACGGCTCGACCTCTTCACCATCTGGGGGACGGTCCTCCTCGCGATCGGCCTCAAGGTGACCGGAAAGGTCTCGCTGGGGAAAGCGCTGACCGCCGCCGGGCTGGTCTGGCTCATCGCGAGCGCCTGGCCGGTAATCGCCGGGCTCCGCGCGGGGTGAGGAACGAAGAGGGGTGGCGCTCTGCGCCGCCCATCTGAAGACGTGAACGGGCCCCCGGCGGAAACTGCGACCAGGGGCCCGTTCGCTGTTCACCAATCGAGTTCATCCCTGCGACTTGCACTGTTTCCCCGGAGAGACCGGCGGTACATATTCAAGCCATGGCCCTCAAGCGTTCGACCCTGATCACCGTTGCGGTAGTCGCGGCCTTTGCCGCCCTCCTGCTCTACTCCACCCTCTCCGCCCAGCGGGAAGCGTGCGATGTTTGTGTCGCCTTCAACGGTTCCACCAACTGCGCCACCGCCACCGCCGCGACCGAAGCGGAGGCCGCCCACTC
>JBIOIC010000096.1:0-7790 GCA_044449625.1 Gemmatimonadales bacterium
AACGACGTGCTGCTCCGGGAAACGGAGCGGCTGAAGGCCGGGGAGCGGACGATGGTCTGGTGCTTGGTCGTCGAGTCGGTATCGCCCGTCACCGTCACGTAGGTCGAGAAGGTCGGAACCGCGGAACCGCTGCCGATGCCGCCGATGCGGGCGCCGGTATGGGCCGCGGCCCGGATCCGGAACCCGAATGCGATCTGTCCGCTGTCCGCCGGGGGGATCGCGATCTTCGCAAGGGTCGGCCCCAGATAGACCAGCCGCAGAGCCTGGGTCAGGAGCGTGTCGGAGACCGCGATGCTGTCGAAGAGATTGGCGGGGGTGAGCTGACTGTCGATGGCCGCAAACGAATTGCCCGAGTCGACGGTCACCGGGAGCCGGTAGAGATAGATGAAGAGGCCGTGGACCGCCGAGTCCCGCGCCATCACAGTCAGCGCGATGGCGACCGAGTCGATGGTGTAGGTGCGGTTGGTGTCTTTCACCTGCACGGAATCGGAGCGCCCGATAAAGCGCAGGAAGGCGCGGTCATCCGCTCCCGGAAGGCTGTCGGAGACGAGCACCCCCCCGACCCCGGTGCCGGGAGTGATGAAGCCGACGAAACTGGAGTCGCCGCCGACGATCGCATCGAGCACCGTGTCGCGGACGATCGGCCGGCCGCCGGGACAGGCCTGGGGGCATTCGGCCGGCGCCGCCAACTGCTCCTGGCACGCCGCCGCGCCCACCGCGATCGCGGCGGCGGCGAGCACAGACCAGCGCCAGCGGCCGGGGAAGACCGGCCGGGTTTCGTGATTCATCGGTCGAGGAAGCCTTTGTCGAAGGACGCGGGGAGCAACTCCGCGAGCCGCCACCGCCGCGCGCTCTTGGGACCCACCGCCTCGACGAGGAGATCGGGTCCGAACTCAGCGAGGAACTGCCGGCACGCCCCGCAGGGAGACGCCGGTGGTTCCGAATCGGTCACCACCACCACCCGGCGGAATGCCCGCGCCCCGGCCGCCACCGCCGCCATGATCGCGCCCCGTTCGGCGCAGATGGTCAGGCCATACGACGCATTTTCCACATTGCAGCCGCCGAAGATCCGTCCATCCACCGCCTCGACCGCCGCACCGACCTGGTAATGCGAGTACGGAGCGTAGGCCCGGCTCTGCGCTTCACGCGCCGTCTCAAGCATCGCATCGTCGCTCACTGCCAGACCTCCGCGAGGAACGAGGTGCCCGCCGCGAGCGGTGCTGCCCCCAGGAACTCGGCGACCGTCTGGCCCAAGTCGGCGAAGCTCCGCCGCTCACCCAGGTCGACCGGACGGACCCGCGGACCATAGGCCAGCACGGGCACGACCTCACGGGCGTGGTCGGTGGAAGCGGTGGTCGGGTCATTCCCGTGGTCGGCGGTAAAGATAATGAGGTCGTCCGGACGGACGAGGCCCAATATCCCGGGCAGTGCCGCGTCCAGTTCCCGCAGACCGCTGACGAATCCGGGTACGTCGTTGCGGTGGCCCCAGCTCTGGTCGAACTCGATCACGTTCACGAAGAGGAACCCGGCCTCCATCGTCGCGAGCGCATCCCCGATCAGGCGATAGGCGTCGCCATTGGTCGGCGTGTGGACGCTGCTGATGTTCCGTCCGGCAAAGAGGTCGTCCACCTTCCCCACCCCGACCCGCGGGATCGCGCGCTCCGCCAATCGATCCAGCAGCGTCAGCCCCGGAGGCGCGAGACTGAAGTCCTTGCGATTCGGCGTCCGGGCCCAGCGCCCCGGTCCGCCGGTGAATGGCCGGGCGATCACCCGCGACACCCCGTGCTGTCCGGTGAGCATCTCACGGGCAACGGCGCAAGCGGCTAGCAGCTCGGCGAGCGGCACCTTCTCTTCGTGCGCCGCCACCTGGAACACGCTGTCGGCGGAAGTGTAGACGATCCAGGCGCCGGTCCGCAGATGCTCGGGAGCGAACCGGTCGAGCATGACTGTTCCCGATCCCGCCACGTTCCCGATCACGCCGCGCCCGGTGCGCCGGGAGAACTCCGCCAGGACCTCCGGCGGGAACCCGGCGGGATAGGTCGGGAAGGGCCGGTCCAGGACGATGCCGCAGAGCTCCCAGTGCCCGGTAATGCTGTCCTTTCCCGCACTCACCGGCTGTGCCCTGCCCCACGCCGCTCGGGGCGCCCCCACCGCCGGTACGCCGGGCAGCGGCGCGATGTTGCCGAGGCCGAGCGCGGTGAGATTGGGCAGGTCGACCCCGCCGACGCTCCGGAGCGTGTTGCCGAGGGTGTCGCTCCCGGCATCGCCGTACTGGACGGTGTCGTGCGCCGGCCCGATGCCGAGCCCGTCGAGCACGATGATCGCGGCGCGGCGCGTCACGTCCGAGGCTCCGTCTGCACGAAACGGAATCGGAGTGCGGTGAGTGTCTGGGTCAGAAGCTGGCCTTCTTCCACATCGAGGCGGCCGGCGGTCTTCGCCTCCAGCATCCCCAGCGTATCGATGAGCGCCCGGGCCACGTCACGGGGCGCGGCTCCCGCGGGGATCCCGGCGAGCGTTCCATCGAGCGCCTGCTCGGCCTGCGCGCCAAGCCCGAGGACCAGGGACGCGAAGTGCTGGTTCATCTCAGTGATAGCGCCGGACGACCCGCCGGCTCAGCGAGGTGAGGACTTCATAGGAAATGGTATCGAGCGCGGCCGCGTGGTCGTCGAGCGACACGGCTCCTCCGAAGATGGTGGCCACCTCACCCGGACGGACCTTTCCATCCAAAACGGCGACCATCGTGAAGTCCATCGTGATCCGCCCCACGACGGGTACGATCCGTCCATTGAGTTCCACTCGGGCCCGGTTGCCGCCGGATCGATGGAAGCCGTCCCCGTAGCCGAGGGCCAAGGTCGCGATCGTCGTCGGCACGTCCGCGGTCCAGGTGGCGCCGTAGCTCACGGTCTCCCCCGCCGCCACCCGGCGCACCGCCACGATGCGGGCGCGCAGCGCCGCGACGGTACGGGGAACCGGCGCCTCGGCCCCGGCGCGCCCGCCATACAGGAATATCCCGGGCCGGACCAGGTCGCCGGCAAAGGCTCGGCTCCGGAGCGCCGCCGCGCTGTTGGCCGCGTGCACCAGTTGCGGGCGCCGGGGCAACGCGGCAATGACATCTTCCAGGCGCCGCCATTGCCGGGCCGTGGCGGCGACATCGCCATCAGCGGAATGAAAGTGGGTGGCGATCCCCTCCCATCCCGGCGCACCCCGCAACCGCTCCGCCACCGCGCCGATGAGATCGGGATCAGTCCAATGAAATCCGACCCGGCCCATCCCCGTGTCCACCCCGAGGTGAAAAGGGGCGCTCGTCTGGCCGAGCCAGGCGTCGAGCCCCGGGAGATCGCAGATGAGGGGCCGAAGATCGAGCGCGAGGCAGCGTTCGGCCTGTCCGGGCTCCAGCGGCGAAAAGACGAGGAGCGGACGAGCGACGCCCGCGGCCCGAAGTTCCGCCGCCTCATCGAGCGTCGCGAGGCCAAAGCCCCACGGATCAATCGCATCGAGCGCGCGCGCGATCGGGACGACACCGAGCCCGTACGCATCGGCCTTGATCATCGGGAGGAGGGGTACGCCAGCGGCGGCCGCGACGGTGCGGGCATTGGCGACCAGCGCGCCGAGGTCCACGTCGAGCCAGACGCGGTCGGATCCGGGTGCGATTGACGTAGTCACGAGCCGGGCGGTATCATAACGAACGCCGGAGGCTAAATGCAAGAGAATTCAGCGCTTGGACGCGCTGTCGAGTTGGTCCGGGACCTGCGGGCGCGCTGCCCCTGGGATCGGGCCCAGACCCGCAACACCCTGCGCCCCTATCTGGTCGAGGAGGTCCTCGAACTGGATGACGCGCTCGCGACCGGTGACCCCGCTTCGATCAAGGAGGAAGTGGGCGATCTCCTCCTCCATCTCGCCTGGCAGTTCGTCCTGGCGGAGGAGCACGGGGAGTTCTCTCCGGCGGAGGCCGCCGATCTCCTGATCGCAAAGATGCGGCGGCGACACCCGCACCTCTTTGACCTCGGCCCCAAGGAGGGCTGGGAGACGCTCAAGCGCCGCGAGACACGGCGCGCCGTCCTGGACGGCCTGCCTCCGACGCTGCCCTCACTTCAGATGGCCTATCGGCTGCAGCAAAAAGCGGCCTCTGTCGGCTTCGATTGGCCCGATACCGCGGGTCCATCCGCAAAGGTGCGGGAGGAACTGGTCGAAGTGGAAGCGGAACTGGAAGAGAAGAAGAGGGGAGGAGGAGAACGCGGCTCGGGTGATGCCGATCGGGGCGTTGAACTTGATGCGGCCGATCCGCTGGTGGAGGAGATCGGCGACCTGCTCTTCGCGGTGGTGAACTTGGCCCGGAAGGCGCGGGTCCAGCCCACCGTGGCGCTCGAGCGGGCCAATCGGAAGTTCCGCGCCCGCTTCGAAGGGGTGGAGCGCCTGGCGAATGAACGCCGCATCGACGTCGCGGCGGCCGGGCTCGAGGTGCTGGACGGATTGTGGGAGGAGACGAAGAGACGTGAGACGTGAGACGTGAGACGTGAGACGTTCCGAAGCTCCCGACTTCCTGCCAATGCACAAGGAGTTCGGTCAGCCAGCGGAGCCCCCTCTCACCTCGAACCTCGTACCTCTCACCTCCCTACGGGTAGAGCCGGTGGATCTGCCGCGGGAAGGCGATGCTCTCCCGGATGTGCGGGTTGCCGCAGATCCAGGCCACGGTCCGCTCCAGGCCGAGGCCGAAGCCGGAGTGCACGAAGGTGCCGTACTTCCGCAAGTCGAGATACCAGCCGTACGCCGCGGGATCGAGTCCCTGCTCGGTGATCCGCGCCAGCAGCTTGTCGTAGTCGTCCTCCCGCTGGGAGCCGCCGATGATCTCGCCATATCCCTCCGGGGCCAGGCAGTCATCGCAGAGGACAGTGCGGGGATCGTCAGGGTTCTCCTTCATATAGAAGGCCTTGATCGCCTTCGGATAGTTGAAGACGAAGACCGGGCGATCGAACTGCTGGGTGAGCAGGGTCTCATCATCGGCCCCGAAGTCGCTGCCCCAGTTGAGGTCGGAGCCGAGCTCCTTCAACTTGGCGACGGCATCGGTGTACGAGATCCGATGGAAAGGCGCCGCGACCCGCTCCAGCGGGGCCACGTCGCGCTCCAACTCCTTGAGCGCCTCGCGGGCCCGGTCCAGCGCCCGCCCGACGATGGAGGAGACGAACTCCTCCTGCAGCCGCATATTGGCGGCGGAATCGTTCCACGCCACCTCGGGTTCGACCATCCAGAACTCGGTCAGGTGGCGCCGGGTCTTCGACTTCTCCGCCCGGAAGGTCGGCCCGAAGCAGTAGATCTTGCCGAGCGCCGCGGCGGCCGCTTCGCCGTAGAGCTGGCCGGTCTGCGCCAGATACGCCTTGCCGAGGTCGAAATAGTCGGTGGCGAAGAGTTCCCCCGCCTGTTCGCCGATGGAGCCGGTCAGGATCGGGGTGTCGACCAGGATGAAATTGCGCTCGTAGAAGAAGTCCCGGATGGCCTGGACCACCTCGTGGCGCACCTTGGCGATGGCCACCTGGCGGCGGCTCCGGAGCCAGAGATGTCTATGTTCGAAGAGGAAACTCGTCCCATGCTCTTTAGGGGAGATGGGGAAGTCCACGCTCGGCCCCACAATCGCAAGATCGGTCGCGGTCAGCTCATACCCTCCGGGGGAACGCGGCTCCGATCGCACCACCCCGGTCACGGCGAGGGAGGTCTCCTGGGTCAGCTGCTGAAACCGTTCCCACACAAGGTCGGAGACCTCCTTCTTGCTGAAGACGGCCTGGAGGTACCCGGTGCCGTCACGCAGCACGAGGAAGGCGATCTTACCGCTGGAGCGGGTGGTCATCGCCCACCCGCGTACGGTGACGGTCTCGCCGAGGTGCGCGCCGAGTCCGGAGATCGTGACTTCCGCCATCGCTGGATCCGTGGAATGAGACGGGGAGTGCTCGGAGCGTGGAGTTTAGCCGCCGCCGCCGGGCTGGTCAACGCGGCGTGCGGTTTCGCGCGCCCGATCCCCGCAGCTCCACTGGCGGCCGATTCCGCGCACCCCGCGCCGCTGCATCAGCGCTGGCTGACCCGGGAGGCCCAGGGCTTCCTCGGCCCCGTCGCCATCCGTCACGATACCGTGTATGGCGCGGGGTACGACCGGCGGGTGGCGGCGGTCAACCTCGCCGATGGGAAGGTGATCTGGGAATACCGGATGCCTGGTGGGGTCGCTGCCGGAGTCGTGATGGCCGGGGATACCCTGTTCACCGCGAGTGACCGCCCCGATGGCGCGGTGGTGGCGGTCGATCGCCGGACCGGGAAGGATTTCTGGAAGCGCAGGGTCGGACTGGTTGGCGTGAGCCTCGGCCTGGTCGGTGACAAGGTCATGGTGGCGCCCCGCACCGGGGGCCTGGTGGCGCTTGATGTGGCGGACGGAAGGGTGCGGTGGCGGCGCCGGATGGCCGCGGTCGTGGTGCGGCCACTCGCCGGCGGGCCGGGAGAGGTGATCGTCGCGACCTATGACTCCCTGTTCCGGCTCTCACTCGCAGACAGCGGACTCCGCGGAGGGGTCCGGGCCCCAGGACCCGTTTCGGCGCCCTGGGTACCGATCGACGATTCCCTCGTGCTCCTCGCGACCGGCAACGGCCTCGTGAGCGCCATTCGGCGCTCTGATCTCCGCACCGAGTGGACCGTTCAGCTTGACGGCCCTATCGTCGTTACCCCGACCGTGACCGACGATACCATCTGGGTCGGCACCCAAAGCGGAACGATCTACCGCATTCCTCTCGCGGCGCCGAGGGCCGAGCGGATGCTCGCTCTCGATCACCCGTTTACGGCGCCGCTCGTCCACTGGGATTCACTGCTGCTGGCGGGAAGAGCCGACGGGATATTGCAGGCATTCGGGCCGGATGGAACAGAGCGATGGGAGATCGCGGTGGGGCGGCCGCTGGTCCAGCCTCCGCTCCTCCTCTCCGATGGATTCGTGGTCCTCGGCGGCCGCGGTGACCTGCATCGGTTCACCCGATGATCGGGCGCTGGTTGTCAGGGCGTCCGGTCATCGCACTCAGCTGTGCGGTCACCATCGTGGCGGCGCTCCTGGCCGGGCCCGTCGCCGCGCAGCAGCGGATTGCGCCCTCTCCTCACCTGATCCGGTACGGCAAGTGGCTCGCCCTCGGCGGATCGATCGCCTTCGGGCTCCTGGCACAGGCCCAGCACGCTCAGGCCGATAATGCCTTCAACGCGCTCACGAATTACTGCTTCGGCGATTTCAACCGCTGTAATACCGCGAACGGACAGTACCTCGACCCGGTGAGCGAGGGGTATTACCAGACGTCGCTCGCCCATGACCGCCAGGCCGGCCACTGGCTCGCCGGCGGCGAGGCGCTTTTCCTCGGCGCGGCCGCCGGATTCATCTGGGAACTCACCCGCCCCAAGGGACTCCCCCGCAACATCCCGCTCGAACCCGATGTGACTTACACGCCGACGGGGACCCGGGTCGGGCTTCGACTGACGTTCTAGGTTCACGCTCGGCGAGGGTAGTAGCCCCCATCTCGAGATGGGGGTCGGGAGCGTTTCAGCCATCGCCATAGTCCCAAGGTGAGCGTGGCCACCGCAGATCGGTCGCGACCGGTACGCCCCTGCTTCCGCGCTACCCCTTCTTCCGCGCGCCACCCCGCCGCGACCGGCTGCGAGGCCTTCCCTTCGGCGCCGCGGCGGCACCAGTCGCCAGTTGCCCCTCCGGATCGGCGTCCGCCGGCACTTCCTTCCCCCGCCCCACCTGCCGCATCGCCTCGTAGAGGACGATCCCCGCC
>JBIOIC010000097.1:0-7734 GCA_044449625.1 Gemmatimonadales bacterium
CCTCAGCGCACCACGATACGGATACCGCACCACCCCGCCTCGCTCCGGCCCCGAGGAGCGGCAAGCTTCTCCGGCCTCTCGGCGTACAGGGTGAACCGGAGGTCGGGGCGGAGCCGAGCGAAGTGACGGCGCAACTGACGCGCATACCGTCCGATGGCACGCCATTCGTTCGCCATATAGGTGGATTCGACCCCGAGATGCATGGGCCGCTGCTTTCTTGGGCGCGCCGATGCGCAAGGCTTGATTGCCGTTGCTTTTCACGCGCACTAGATTGAACACCATGCCAGCGCTCGCCATCGTCATTATCGCCGTACTCACCATCATGGTGGTCGGCTTGGGCAACATCGCGCTGAACTACAGAGTGCGGGTGCGTCGCGCGCAGGATGAGCGCCATGGCTCACCGATTCCCCTGATACCCCTCGAGCAATTCGATCCGGTCTTTGCCCACGGTCCCTTCGGCCCTACCACCGCCGCGGAGGTGCGCCTCCTCGGTGAAGGTGATGGCGTGCCCGGTGGCACGACGGATCGCGAGACGTGGATCCTGGCGGCACTGGCCAAGCGAGCTGCGTGCCTCTTCGAGTTTGGCACCTGCACGGGAAAAACCGCGTACCTCTGGGCCGTCAATTCCAAGCCCACCGCGATGATCCGGACGCTGACGCTCCGCCCGAGTGACCGTCCGATGTATGAGTCGGCGCCCGGGGACAGCGCCGAGGCCACGGAGTTTGCCCTCAACGAATCAGCGTTCGCGGAATTCCTCTACACCGATACGGCCGCCGCCGCGAAGATCACGCAGCTATATGGAGACAGCAAGCACTTCGACGAAAGCCTCCTGGCCGGCCAGTGCGACTTGATCTTCATCGACGGATCCCATGCCAGCTCGTATGTCAAGAGCGACACCGCCAAGGCGCTGCGGATGGTCGCGCCGGGGGGCGTCATCCTCTGGCACGACTATCGAGGCCCCACCGGCACCACCAAGGACGTCTTCAACCACCTGAACGTCCTGTGCAAGACGCGATCGCTCGTCCGTTTTGCCCATACCTCGCTTGTGGCGTACCGTGCGCCCGCCGGAGCCCCGCGCGACGGATAGCGGAGCCAGATGGCCGGCCACTCAACCCGGAACGGCCGTGGCGAGCACGCTATCGAAGGCCGCGAGCGTCTGTCGAGCGGTGTCCTCCCAGCGGAAACGGCGGGACTGGATGAGACCGCGGGCGGAGAGGTCGGCGCAGAGCGCGGCATCGGTCCGGCAGCGGAGCATCTGATCGGCGAGCGCATTCACGTCGAGCGGATCGATGTAGAGTGCCGCCTCCCCCGCCACCTCGGGAAGTGACGTGGTGTTGGAGCAGATGACCGGCGTCCCGCTCGCCATCGCCTCGAGCACCGGCAGGCCGAATCCCTCCAGCAGCGACGGCAGGACGAAGGCGCGCGCCGCCCGGTACAACGCCTGCAAGTCGGCCTCGCTCACCCGCCCCAACCAGAGCACTCCCGGCTCTGCCTCTCCCTCCGGCGGACCCTGACCACAGATCACCAGTTGGGCTCCGCCGCCGCCGTGCCCGTGAAGCGAGAGAAAGGCCTCCCGCAGGCGGGGAAGGTTCTTCCGGTCGTCCGCGGCGCCGGCGAAGAGGAAGAAGGCCTCCCCTACACCGAACCGCGCCGCGAGCCCCGCTCGATCCGGTCCGCCCACCGCCGGGGTAAAGTCATCCGCCGCCAGGTGTACCGCGCGGACTTTCTCCGCCGGAACCCCAAGACGTGTGATGATGTCGGTGCGGGAATAGGCGGAGTCGGTCAGGATCAGGTCGGCCCGCGCGGCCGTCTTGCGGACCCGGTATTCCCGCTTCCATTGATCCAGGCCGCGCCACCACTCCCGATAGGGATGGTGGAAAGGGCCGAGGTCGTGGATCGTCACCACCATCCGGCGGGCCCGCGAGAAGTATTTGGTCTTGTTCCAGGGATACCAGGCGAGCTCCGGCGGATCGCTTCGGAGCGCGCTCACATCGGCCACACCGCTCCGCTCCGCACCGAACCCAAGGACCGGGAGTTCCGCCGCCAGCGCCGCCCGTTTTTCCGGCGTCTCGGCGTACAGGGTCAGCCGGAGGTCGGGGCGCAGCCGAGCAAAGTGGCGCAGCAACTGACGGGCGTACCGTCCGATGCCGCGCCATTCGTTCGCCATGTAGGTGGCTTCGATCCCCAGATGCATCAACGGTCCTTCGAAGCGGAGGCAAGCACGGCGTCAAAGGCGGTGAGCGTTCGGCGCGCAGTATACTCCCAACGGAATTTGCGCGCCTGCTCGAATCCCCGGGTCACGAGATCAGTGCGGAGCGCCTCGTCGCCAAGGCAGCGCATCATCTGCCGGGCCATCTCCTCAACATCCAGCGGATCGAAGTAGAGCGCCGCGTCGCCCGCCACCTCGGGAAGTGACGTGGTGTTGGAGCAGATGACCGGTGTCCCGCTCGCCATCGCCTCCAGCACCGGGAGCCCAAATCCTTCGAGCAGGGAGGGAAGAACGAAGACGCACGCTCCCTGATAGAGCGCCCGAAGTTCTTCGTCAGTGACCCGGCCCAACCACGACACACCCGGCTCTGAGGCTCCCGGGGGCCCCGGATGCCCGCAGATCGCGAGTTGTGCCGCAGGCCCCGCTCCGCCACGTAGCGCCTGGAATGCATCCCGCAGACGCGGCAGATTCTTCCGCCGGTCCCTGGCGCCCACAAAAAGCAGGTAATCGCCCACGAGGCCAAAACGCCGGGCCAGCCACCCGCGATCCAAGGCTCCTTGAGCCGGCACAAAGTCGTCGGCGGCGAGCGGAATGGCGATCACGCGGTCCGGAGGCACGCCCAGGCGCGCAAGAATGTCGTCGCGGGAGTATTGCGAGTCGGTAAGGATCAGATCGGCTCGGCGAGCGGTGTCGTGGAGGCGGCGGCGGCGGCGCCACCGATCGAGCCGACGGAGCCACGAGCGGGACTCAAGGTAGAACGGCGCCAAGTCGTGAATCGTTACGACCGTGCGGAGGCCCGCCGTGCGATGCGTGATCCGACTCCACGGATACCAGAGCAGATCAGGCGGATCGTCGCGGAGGCTATCGACGCGCGCGACCGCTCCCCGTTCGGGGCCGTACCCGAGGCCGGGGAGTTCGGCCGCCAGTGCCCGGGCCTTCCGAGCGGAGTCGGTGTAGAGCGTGACCCGGAGGTCAGGACGGAGGCGGGCAAAGTGGGACAGCAACCGTCGGGTGTACCGTCCGATGCCGCGCAGGTCACCCGCCATCGAGGCCGTCTCAACGCCCAAGTGCATCAGCCGTCCTTGTCCGGTGGGTAGCGGCACTTGCTCAGACCCGCGCCAACCCCAAAAGCTCCCGAGCGGGCGCCACCGCGTCGTCCGGGGTTATGCGACCCATCTCCTTCGGGGTGGAAGCGGGGGGCGTCAACACGCGGGCACGCGCCGTATAGGGCCCATTGCGTGCCGCGCTCATCCACGCCGGCTCCCGCGGATACAGGCCGAGGACCGGGGTACCGAGCGCTGCCGCGATGTGGAGGACGCCGGTCGCGTTCGCGACGAGAAGCGCGCTGCGGTCGAGCAGTGCGATCATCTCCGGCAAGTCGAGCTCGCCGACGAGCGGGATCAGGCGGACCCGGTCGCCGGCGGCCGCCACCAACGCCGCGCATCGTGCTCGCTCCGACTCGACCCCCGTCACGACAATGCGGAGCCCCGGATCAGCGCCGAGCAGCGCGCCCAGCGCACCGAAGCACTCGGCGGGCCACTCCAGCGTGTTGCCGCCCGAGCCGGGATGCAGTATGACGATCCTGTCATCGATGGTCGCTCCGGCCGCCGAGAGCCGGAGCAGGATGCTCTCCCGGGCACCGGGATCCACTCGCGGACGCACCAACGCGGTGGGGACCGTCTCACCCAGCACCGACCCGATCATCCTGGTGTTGTATTCCGCCTCGTGATACCGGGATACCTTGCGACGGTCCTTGACCCGGTGGCTGAGCAGCGGACTGTACCATCGGTAGGCGGACCCGACCCGCAACGGGATCCCGGCGCGCCACGCACTCCAGCACACGGCATCACTGATCCGGGGCAGGAAGACCGCGTCGAAGCCCCCAGCCGCCAGGACAGCCCCCACCCCGCCGGCGACCTCGTCCACGAAATGCACCTGGTCGAGCACCGGGAGGCCATCCGTCAGCGCGATGGCATACCGCCGACACAGCAGGTGCAATTCGGCCCCGGGGCAGCGAGCGCGGAGCACCGAGAACATCGGCAAGGCCAGCACCAAGTCGCCCAGCGCGTCATCGCGTACCACCGCAATGCGGCGGGCGGCCAGCAACAGGGCACGGCTCTTCTTGGACAAGATGGCGGCTCCAGAGCGTCGAGGCGGGGTCACGGTGCATGGGTTGCCGAACCAACCGGCGTCCCAAACTCACCACGGCCGGGAGCGGACGCAAGGCGCCACACCGGCCATCACCACTTCATATTGGGTACATTCACGCTCGCTCGAGTCATCAACCGCCAGGGATCGGATCTGAGCGGGTAGCCATCATTTTGAGGGTCATACACTATGGACCGCACCGCTGAAGCCCGCTGGACTGGCGACCTGAAGGCCGGCAAGGGCAACATCAAGCTCGGCAGCAAATCCTATGAAGGACCTTATTCGTTCGTCAGCCGATTCGAGAACGGTACCGGTACCAATCCCGAAGAGCTCCTCGGCGCCGCCCACGCCGGATGCTTCTCGATGGCGCTCGCGCTTGCGCTTTCGACGGCCGGGCACATCCCCACCAGCGTCACTACCACCGCGACGGTCCACCTCAACCAGGCCGGCGGCGGTTTCGCGATCACCGGGATCGACCTCGTCACCCGCGGTGTCGTGCCCGGACTCACGGAAGCGGAGTTCAAGAAGGCGGCCGAGGCGACCAAGACCGGATGCATCGTCTCCAAGGCGCTTTCGGCAGTGCCGATGACGGTGGACGCCAAGCTGGTAGCTAGCAGCTAGTAGCCACCAGCTACCAGCTTCGTCACAACCTGCGACCCGCGACTCATGAAGATCTACATTTCCGTCGACCTCGAAGGGATCGCGGGCATCGTCCACGAGTCCCAGACGAACCCCAACGATCTTGGAAACCGGCACGAGTACGCCCGCGCCCGGGCCCTGATGACCGCGGAGGCCAATGCGGCGGTCGCGGGGGCGTTCGAGGGTGGCGCCAAGCGGGTGCTGGTGAACGACGCCCATTGGGACAACCGCAACATTCTCGCGGAATCACTCGATCCGCGGGCGGAACTCCTCTCCGGCGGGCCGAAGCCCTGGTCGATGATGGACGGGATCGAGCTGGGGTGGGATGCCGCCTTCCTGATCGGCTATCACGGAAAGGCGGGAACGGGGCGGTCGGTCATCGACCATACCTACACTGACCGGATCAGGGATGTGCGGCTGAACGGGAAGAGTGTGGGAGAGGTCGGCCTGAACGCGGCATTGGCCGGCGCGTTCGACGTACCGGTGGCCCTCCTTTCGGGTGACGATACGCTGGCGGCAGAGGTGAAAGCACTCTTCGGCCCGACGGTGGTGAGTGTGGTGGTCAAGGAGGCGATGAGCCGTTACGCGGCGCGGAGTGTTTCTCCGGAGGAGGCGTGCCGCCGGATCAGGGAAGCGGCGGCGGCCGTTCTCAAGAAGCTGCCGAAGCCGTTCACCATTTCGGCCCCGGTCTCCCTCGAGATCGACTTCACCTTCGGCGTCCAGGCCGATCTGGCAGCACTCATCCCCGGCGCCGAGCAGCCCGGTCCTTGCACCGTCCGGTGGAGCGGCCCCGGAATGCGTGAAGCATTTTCGGTCTTCCGGGCGATGTTCCTCCTCTCCGGCACCGCCACCTGACCATCACCCCACTACCCCGCACCATGCCCGATAGCGTTGCAATGCGCCGTACGTTAGAATACTGGCCAGTACGCAGGGCCCCCAAACACTAGAAACGCACTAAGAACTTTCTGAGACCTTAGTCTCGGGTATCCTGCGACGTCGGCCACGCGGGGCCGGTTGCCGCCTGTCGCCCCCCTGATCCCGCACGAGGAACCACCGCATGAAGAAGCTCGCGCTGTCACTCTTCGGCGCCGCGCTGGCGCTCTCGGCCGCCACCACCGTCCAGGCGCAGGATCAGTGGACGACCCAGGTCCGCAAGCTCCTCGACAAGGCTGGCGAAGTGGTCGAGGGTCGAGGCTACAAGCAGTCGCATGAGCCGTCGACCGGCTCACTCGCCAAGGGCGACAATGAGTCCCTGACCATCGAGCTCGAGAAGGGCACGCAGTACGCGATGATCGGCGTCTGCGACAACGACTGCAGCGACATCGACATGAAGGCCTTCGATCCGGATGGCAATGAAGTCGCCTCTGACACGAAGGATGATGACGTCCCGGTCCTCATCTTTGACGCACCGCAGACCGGCAAGTATCGAGTCAAGGTGATGATGATCAAGTGCCAGACCAATCCCTGCCGTTACGGCGTCGGGACCTGGTCCAAGGACTGATCGCGCCGGTACACCACTGGACCAGACCCCGGAGCAGGCGCTCCGGGGTCTTTGTTTTTCCGCCAGGAGGGGGCGGTACCCACTAGGGTTTTCCCCGGGCCCCTCGCGCGCGGGCCGATCATCCCCTAGTGTTAGCGAAGGTTCCGCCCGAGGTCGTGTCCCTGAGCCTTCTCTTGCGTCTCCTGGGGGTCGTCACGGCGGCGCTCCGGCGCCCCACCGACCTGGGGCCGTTCGACATATCGGTGCTCCGGCTCCGCGTCCTCCCCAACGACCTCGATCCCAATTGGCACGTCAACAACGGGCGCTACCTCACCCTGATGGATCTGGGCCGGATCGATCTCGTCATCCGAATCGGTTATTGGAAGATCGTCTTTGGGCGGCACTGGATGCCGGTGCTCGGCGGTGCGACGATCTGCTTCCAACGTCCGCTCGGACTCTGGCAGCGCTACGAGCTGCGGACGCGGCTGGTCGGCTGGGATGAGAAGTGGCTCTACCTGGAGCAGGAGTTCGTCGCCGAGGGGAAGACCTACGCCTCGGCCTACGTGAAGGGCCTCTTTCGCGGCCGCGAAGGAAGCATCCCGACGGCGGAGTTCCTCCGAGCGGCGGGGTTCGAGTTCACATCACCGCCGCTCCCCGAAGCGGTCAGACAGTGGCAGCTGATGGACCAGCCTCTTTCCTGATACTCTGATCGACTTTGATTGGAACTGACAATGCCTCGATACAGACTGCTCCTCGGCGCCACGCTCCTTGTTCCGGTGGCGGTGGTGGCCCAGCGCCCCGACTCCGTTCCACTTCCGGTCACGACGGTCCGCTCCTTTACCCGCGGTGCCCTCGACAGCCTCCCGGTGGACAGTCTCCGCACCGCCTTAGGCTTCCTCCCCGGTGTGGTGCCGGGATCACGCGGCGACTTGTACGTGCGGGGAGGGACGCCGCAGGGGCTGGTAACCTATATCGACGGCGTGCCGGTCCAGCCGGGAGTGCGGGGTGGCGGCATCGGCACCAGCGTCGGACCGCTGACCCCCTGGGCCACCGGGCTCGAGAGCGTTCGCTTGGTCAGCGGGCCTTATGGCGCCACCCATGGGAACGGCACGGCGGGGCTGCTCGACCTCCTGACCCGCTCGGGAAGCAAGCGGTGGGCGGGGGGGCTCCGCTACTCCACGGATGAACTCTCGGGGGACGCGGCGAGCTTCGGGGTGAATCGAGTGGAGGGATCGGTCGGCGGACCGCTGGGCCATCA
>JBIOIC010000098.1:0-7642 GCA_044449625.1 Gemmatimonadales bacterium
CGTGGATGGATACCTGGACGCGCTTCGGCGCCGGTGGGACGCGATCGATCGCGCCGCGCCGGTGCCGGCGGAGGACTGATGACCCAGCAGCATATCCTGCTCGTCGGACTGCCCGGCTCGGGCAAGACCACCATCGGCCGCATGGTCGCGGAACGGCTGAAGGCCGGTTTCGTCGACTTCGATCTGGTCATCTCCCGCAAGATGGGGATGCCGATCGCCCGGATCTTCGGCGAGCACGGGGAGCAGAAATTCCGGGACATGGAGCGGAAGACGGCGGAGAATGCCTTCGCCGGCCCCCCTTCGATCATCGCTCCCGGCGGCGGGTGGGCCGCGCAACCGGGCCAGCTGGAGGCTGCCAAGGCCCAGTGCTTCGTCATCTATCTCAAGGTGATGGCGACGACCGCGGCCCAGCGGACCAGCGGTGACGGGACCCGGCCCATCCTCGCGGGGGACGATCCCTTCGCCCGGATGCGTGACCTGCTGAAGGAACGCGAGCCCCAGTACCTTCTGGCGCACGCGCAGGTGAAAGGCGACAACCGCACGGCCGAACAGGTCGCCGACGAAGTGGTGACACTGATCAAGCAGCAAGCCGGCTGGTAACTCGTTCTCCCCAAACAACTTGCGCCGTCTCGCCTTGCGGCGATCCGGGGATCGTCCTTTTTTGCGTGGGAACCGGCGGATGTTCCGATGATAGTGACGTGAGATGTTCAGGTGACAGTGACGTGAGAGGTTGACCCGTAATTCTATGGCGACAGCAAAGACGAAGACCCCCAGCAAGCGCCCCAAGGTGGCGGCCCCGGAAGATACCCCGGCGCCGAAGGCGAAGCGCGTCCGCTCCAAGTCCCCGGGCAAGGGAGTGGAACGCGGCGGGATCACGCTGGTGATCGTGGAGTCTCCCACCAAGGCGAAGACGATCGGCAAGTACCTCGGCGCCGGTTACGACGTGAAGGCGACGGTGGGCCACATTCGTGATCTTCCGACCCGCGAGCTCGGCGTCGACGTGGACGACGGCTTCAAGCCGAAGTACGTGACGATCAAGGGGAAGACCAAGACCCTCGCCGAGATCAAGAAGGCGGCGAAGTCGGCCAAGGAAGTCGTCCTGGCCACCGACCCCGACCGCGAGGGCGAGGCGATCGCCTGGCATGTGGCCGACCAGATCGGCACCGCCGTCCCGACCCGCCGGGTGCTCTTCCAGGAGATCACCAAGGACGCGATTCACGAGGCGATGGCCCATCCCTCGGCCATCGATGAGCAGAAGGTCAACGCCCAGCAGGCCCGGCGCATCCTCGACCGGCTGGTGGGTTACAAGGCGAGCCCCATCCTCTGGAAGACGATCAAGACCGGGCTCTCGGCCGGCCGGGTGCAGACGGTGGCGCTCCGGATCATCGTCGAGCGCGAGCGCGAGATCCGCGCCTTCAAGCCCCAGGAGTACTGGAGCATCGAGGCGGTCTGCGCCAAGGACGGCCAGGCCTTCGATGTCGGGTTGAAGAAGATCGACGGCCACGACCCGAAGCTCCACGACCAAGCGTCGGCAGAGCGGGTGGTGAATGATCTCCGCGCCCTCCCGTTCGTGGTGTCCAAGGTCGAGCGGCGCCAGCGGCGCAAGCAGCCGAGCGCGCCCTTCACCACCAGTACCCTGCAGCAGGAAGCCAACAAGAAGCTCGGCTTCTCCACCCGCCGGACGATGCGCGCGGCGCAGGACCTCTACGAAGGCATCGATGTCGGCGGCGATGGCGCCGTCGGCCTCATCACGTACATGCGGACCGACTCGGTGCGGGTGTCGGATCAGGCCATCGTATCGGTGCGGGAGTTCATCCAGGAGCAGTACGCCAAGCCGTACCTTCCCGAGCGCCCCAATACCTACAAGAAGGGGAAGGACGCGCGGATCCAGGATGCCCACGAAGCCATCCGGCCCACCGACGTCCGCCGCCGGCCCGAGGAGATCGCCAAGTACCTCGAGCCCGATCAGGCCCGGATCTACCAGCTCATCTGGCAGCGCTTCGTCGCTTCACAGATGACGCCGGTGGTCTACGACATGACCATCGTCGATTTCGATCTCGGCCCGAACGGAAAGTACCTGGTCCGGGCCACCGGTTCGGTGATGATCTTCGACGGCTTCCACGTCCTCTACACCGAGGGGCGCGAGGCGGAGGAGGGGAAGTCAATGGACGACCTCTCCCCCATCCCGCCCCTCGTCGTGGGCGATCAGGTCGAGGTCCGCGAGATCACGCCGAACCAGCACTTCACCGAACCGCCGCCCCGTTTCTCCGAGGCCAGTCTGGTCAAGGAGTTGGAGCGCCTCGGCATCGGCCGGCCGTCGACCTACAGCGCCATCGTCTCCACCCTCACCTCGCGGGATTACGTGAAGGTCGAGAGCCGCCGCTTCTTCCCGACCCAGCTCGGCGAGACGGTCGAGGAGATGATGATCGAGCAGTTCCCCAGCATCTTCAACGTCGAGTTCACCTCCGAGATGGAGAACGAGCTCGATCGGATCGAGGAAGGGGAGCTCAAGTGGCAGGAGGTGCTGGCCAACTTCTACGGGCCCTTCACCAAGGCGCTGGAAGCGGTGGACATCGAGAAGATCGTCCTGACGGCGCTGAAGATTGACGATCCGGGTCCCTGCCCCAAGTGCGGCGGGAAGCTGATCTTCAAAGCGGGGCGCTTCGGGCCCTACTTCGCCTGCGAGCACTACAAGCAGACCTGCGACTACACCAAGCCGCTCAAGCGCGACAAGGTGCCCGACCGGCCGACCGACGAGAAGTGCCACCTCTGCCAGGCGCCGATGGTCATCAAGACCGGCCGCTTCGGCGAGTTCTTCGCCTGCACCCGCTATCCGGAGTGCAAGGGCACCCGCTCGATCCCCCTCGGCATCAAGTGCCCCAAGTGCCTGGTCGGCGATCTCGCCGAACGGCGCACCAAGCGGGGCAAGTCGTTCTGGGGCTGCCTTCGGTATCCCGCCTGCGACTTCTCCACCTGGAGCAAGCCGCTGCCGGACACCTGCCCCGCCTGCGGCTGGGTCGGGATGGAACAGAAGGTGACGCGCGCCGACGGCGACGTCCGCACCTGCATGAAGTGCGGCCACAAGATCGTGGCGGCCGAGCCGGAGGAGGCGGCGCTGACGTGAGGGCGACCGTCGTCGGCGGGGGGCTCGCGGGCTGCGAGGCGGCCTGGGCCCTGGCCGAGCGGGGAGTCCACGTCACGCTCTGCGAAATGCGTCCGGGGGTCAAGACCCCCGCCCACCAGACCGACCGGCTCGCGGAGCTGGTCTGTAGCAACTCCTTCAAGTCCCTCGAACTCACCAACGCCCACGGCCTGCTCAAGGCGGAGCTTCGCTCGCTTGGAAGCCTCCTGCTCCCCTGTGCCGAGATCGCCCGCGTCCCCGCCGGCGCCGCGCTGGCGGTTGATCGGGATGTCTTCTCGCGTGAAGTCCACGCCCGGGTCTCCGCCCATCCCAACATCACCGTCGACCGCCGCGAGGTGACTGAGCTCCCCACGGCCGCGGTGATCGCCACCGGGCCCCTCACCTCTGAACGCCTGGCGCAGGCGATCGCGGCGCGGCTGGGAACGGGAGCGCTCGCCTTCTACGACGCGATCGCGCCGATCGTGAGCGCGGAATCGCTCGATCACGAGCGGCTCTACGCCCTCTCGCGTTATGGCAAGGGAGACGGCGACGATTACCTCAATGCCCCCCTCGATCTCGCCGGCTACGAGAGCTTCATCGACGCCCTCACCGCCGCAGATCAGTTCAGCGGCCACGACTTCGACCAGATGGCGTACTTCGAAGGGTGCCTGCCGGTTGAGGAGATGGCGCGCCGAGGGCGGGAAACCCTCCGCTTCGGTCCGATGAAGCCGGTCGGGCTTCCCGATCCCCGCACCGGGCGCGACCCGCATGCGGTGGTGCAGCTCCGGCGGGAAGACCGGGCGGGACAGATGTGGAACCTTGTCGGCTTCCAGACCCGGCTGCGTATTCCCGAGCAGCAGCGGGTCTTCCGCTCGATCCCCGGTCTGGAGCAGGCCGAGTTTCTGCGCTACGGCAGCATCCACCGCAACAGCTATCTCAACAGCCCCGCCGTGCTCGGCCCGGCGCTCACCGCGCGGGATGATGACACCCTCTTCTTCGCCGGGCAGTTCACTGGCGTCGAGGGGTACACCGAGTCGCTCGGCACCGGGCTCCTGGCCGGGATCAACCTCGCCCGGCGGCTGAATGGGCAGCAGGCCGTCGTGCCGCCGCCGACCACGATGCTGGGCGCACTCTATCGCTATCTCGGCGAGGCCGATCCGGCTCACTTCCAGCCGATGAACGCCAACTTCGGGTTGCTGGAGCCGCTGGCCGGCCAGGTGCGTAAAGAGGAGAAGAGGGAACGACTGGCGGCGCGCGCCCAGGCCGACTTTGAAATGTGGCGGGCAGCGCTGTGAAGCGGGCGCACGTCACGCAGCCCGCAGCCCGCAGCACGCGTCAACCGTCACGCAGCACGCAGCACGCAGCACATGAAGTCACCGAGTTCCTCCGCCACCTTCGGGATGAAAAACAGCAGTCGATCAACACCGTGAACGCCTACGCCAGGGACCTCGCCGCCTTCGGCGATTTCTGCGGCCGCCATTACGGCGCCGGCTGGCGCTGGGCCGCCCTCGACCGGCAGGGACTCCGCGGCTTCCTGGGCGATCTGGAGCGACGGGGCTTGGCCAAGCGCTCGGCCGCCCGCGCCCTTTCGGCGGTCCGCAGCTTCTATCGGTTCCTGCAAACGGAGCACGGGCTCGTCGCCAATCCGGCCCGCGCCATCCGGGCGCCCAAGCTGGAGAAGCGGCTGCCCACCTATCTCGATCGGGGCCAAACCGATCTGCTTTTCGCCGCGGCGGAGAGCCGTGCTGCCGAGGGAGATCCGGGAGCGGTACGTGATCTGGCGATGCTCGAGCTCTTCTACTCCAGCGGGATACGGCTCTCGGAGCTGGTCGGCGCCGACCTTGGCGATCTCGATCTGTTGAGCGACCAGATCAAGGTCCGGGGCAAGGGACGGAAGGAACGGATCGTGCCGGTGGGAAGCCGCGCGGTGCAGGCGCTGCGACGGTGGCTCGCGGCCCGGGAGGAGCTGGCGGGGAAGGCCGGCGCCGATCGGCGGGCGGTGTTCTTGAATCTGCGGGGACGCCGGCTCTCTCCCCGCAGCGTCCAGCGGGCGATGCATTCCCTCTTTACGGCCGTCAGCGGAGATGGGCTCCGGGTCCACTCCCTCCGGCACAGCTTCGCCACCCATCTGCTCGATGCCGGCGCCGACTTGCGCGCGGTGCAGGAGCTCCTGGGCCACGCATCGCTCAGCACCACGCAGATCTACACCCATACCAGCGTCGAGCGGCTGAAGCAGGTCTATCGCCAGGCCCATCCGCGGGGGTAAGGCCCGGGGGTGTTAGACTTCCACCATGAGCTACGCGATGCACGGCACGACCATCCTGGCCGTCCGGAAGGACGGCAAGCTCGCCCTTGGGGGCGACGGGCAGGTGAGCATCGGTGACACCGTGCTCAAGGCCAACGCCAACAAGATCCGCTCCTTGAAGGGCGGCAAGGTGCTGGCGGGCTTTGCCGGCTCGGTGGCCGATGCCTTCACCCTCTTCGAGAAGTTCGAGGAGAAGCTCGACCGCTATCCGGCCAATCTGCCGCGCGCCTCCGTTGAGCTCGCGAAGGACTGGCGGAGCGACCGGGTGCTGCGTCGGCTGGAAGCGCTCCTGATCGTGGCCGACCAGGATCACGTCTTTCTCCTGTCCGGCTCCGGCGAATTGATCGAGGCGGACGACGGCGTGCTCGCCGTCGGCTCCGGGGGCACCTACGCGCTCGCCGCCGCCCGCGCCTTGATGCCCGACCCGACCATCCCCGCCCGTGACGTGGTGCGCCGCGCGCTCGAGATCGCCGCCGACATCTGCGTCTTCACCAATCGCAACCTGACGATCCTCGAACTCGGTGAGAAGTGAGCGGTAAGCGGTGAGCGGGTCGATCGTCATCCTGAGGCGCAGAGCGCCGAAGGATCGGCCTGCGTACGGGTCGATTCCCTCACTCCGTTCGGGACAAGCTCTTCGCTGCGCTCAGGATGACGTCCGCGACCGATCCCCGCTTACCTCTCACTGCTTACCCCTCACCATCCCAAGATGACCGATCCCACTCCTCCCGACCCGACGCCCCCCGAGCCGCTGCCGTGGCTGGAGGAGATGCCGCCGCGCCAGATCGTGGCGGAGCTCGATCGCTACATTGTCGGGCAGGACGCGGCCAAGCGCGCGGTCGCGATTGCCATCCGCAATCGCTGGCGCCGGATGCAGGCCCCCGATCCGCTGCGCGATGAGATCACCCCCTACAACATCATCCTGATCGGCCCCACCGGGGTCGGGAAGACCGAGGTCGCGCGGCGGCTCGCGCGGCTTGCCGGGGCCCCCTTCGTCAAGGTCGAGGCCTCCAAATTTACCGAAGTCGGCTACGTCGGCCGCGATGCGGAGTCGATGGTGCGGGACCTGGTTGACTCCGCCATCACAATGGTGCGGACCGAGCGCGAGGACGACATCTATCCCCAGGCGGAGCTGCGGGCCGACGAGCGGATCCTCGATCTCCTGCTCCCTCCGGTTCCTCCCCTCTCCGCGCCCGATGGCGCCCCCGCCGTCCCGCCGCCGGAGGAAGAGCGCCGCCGAAAGGCGTGGGAGAAGCTCAAGGAGCAATTGAAGGAGGGGAAGCTCGATGACCGCGAGGTCGAGATCGAGCTCACCCCCCAAGGCTATCCGATGCCGGAGTGGATGCAGCCCCCCCAGGGGATCGAAGGGCCTGAGTTCAATCTGACCGAATGGCTGCAGGAGATGCTGCCCAAGCGGAAGAAGCGCCGGACCGTGCGGGTGGTGGATGCACGCCGGATCCTGGTGGACGAGGAACTCCGGAAGATGGTCGACATGGACGATGTGGTGAACGAGGCGCTCGACCGGGTCGAGAACCACGGGATCATCTTCATCGACGAGATCGACAAGATCGCGGGGGAGCGCTCGCAGACCGGACCCGACGTCTCCCGCGAAGGGGTGCAGCGTGATCTCCTCCCCATTGTCGAGGGGTCGACGGTCCAGACCCGCTACGGCTACGTCCGCACCGATCACATCCTGTTCATCGCGGCCGGCGCCTTCCACGTCTCCAAGCCGTCGGACCTGATCCCCGAGCTGCAGGGCCGCTTCCCGATCCGGGTGGAGCTGCAGCCGCTTACGGAACAGGACTTCGTCCGGATCATGACCGAGCCGGAGAACGCGCTGACGAAGCAGTATCAGGCGCTGATCGCGGCCGAGGGGGCAGTCCTCGAATTCACGGCGGATGGAATCGCCGAGATCGCTCGGCTGGCCTGGTTTGCCAATGACCGGATGGAGAACATCGGCGCCCGCCGCCTCCACACTGTGATGTCGACCCTGATGGAGCAGTCCCTCTTCGACCTTCCCGACGGCTCCTCCCGCAAGATCGTGATGGACCGCTCGGCGGTCGAGCAGCGGCTGGCCTCGGTCATCGGCGACGACGATCTCAGGCGATACATCCTGTAGGCGCAGGGACACAGAGGCGCAGAGGCGGAGGGACGGAGAGGCGCCGGTACACACAACGGAGGGGCGGATGGTGACTCGAATTGTCCTGGCCATTGGACTC
>JBIOIC010000099.1:0-7641 GCA_044449625.1 Gemmatimonadales bacterium
CCGACGGCCGCTGCCGCGTCAGAACTTCCGCAGCACGCCGACCACGACGCCCTGGATCACGACGTCCCGCTCCTGAAACCGCATCGGCGCCATCGCGGTATTGGCGGGCTGGAGGCGGATCCAGCCTCCCGGTTCGCGATAGAATTTCTTGACCGTCGCTTCGGATCCGTTTACCAGCGCGATAACCATCTCGCCGTTCTCCGCCGCCTCACGACCGTGGACCACGACCAGATCGCCATCGCAGATGTGCTCGTCGATCATCGACTGGCCCCGGACCCGGAGCGCGTAGTTCGGGCCCCGCCGCGGCAGGATATCATCGGGCACCGCGACGGTCTCGTCATGCATCAGCGACTCGATCGGCGTGCCGGCCGCGACCATGCCGAGCAGGGGGATCTCCGTGGCCGTCGCCTGGCCGCGCGGAGGCAGGACGTCGATGGCCCGGCTCTCATTGTGGGTGCGGTGGATGTAGCCCTTCCGCTCCAGGTTGCTCAGGTGTTCGTGCACCGTCGCGAGTGACTGGAACTGGAAGTGCTGGGCGATCTCCTCAAAACTCGGCGCGTAGCCCTGGTCGCCGATGTAGGTACGGACGAACTCAAGGATCTCGCTCTGGCGCTTGGTGAGCGGCATGGCTCCCCCCTCCGGGCGGGTGATGACCGAATGGACTCCGAATGAACCTACCCGAAAAGGGGCCGAAGGGCAAGACGTCGGGGCCAGGTACGGTCCTCGAGGGCATCTTGGCGGAGACCCGGGGCCGGCTCCCGGCAATCCTGGCTCGGCGGAAAAGTCTGGAAGCTGCCGCCGAGCGCCGCCCGGCGCCCCCGAGTTTCCGCGGCGCCTTGACCGGCTCCGGGGTCGCGCTCATCGCCGAGGTCAAGCGGCGCTCCCCTTCGGCCGGAATCATCGCGGCGGACCTCGATCCGGCGGCGCACGCCGCGGTCTACGTCCGCGCCGGTGCGGCGGCGGTATCGGTGCTGACGGAGCTGAACCATTTTGGAGGTTCCTTGGCCGACCTCGAGATGGTAGCAGCCCGGGTGGGCGTACCGGTCCTTCGGAAGGACTTCATCATTGATGAAGTCCAGTTGCTGGAGGCCCGGGCGGCGGGAGCGGCGGCGGCGCTGCTCATCGTCCGCGCCCTTCCCGCCCGGCGGCTGCGGGAGCTCCTCGACTTTTCCGAGGGCCTCGGACTCGGCGCCTTGGTGGAGACCCATACCGCGGCGGAGGTAGATCTCGCCCTCGAGGCGGGAGCGGGGGTGATCGGCGTCAACAGCCGTGACCTCGATACCTTTGAAGTGAATGTGGACCGTGCGTGGGAACTGCTCGGGCAGATTCCGCCGGATCGTGCGGCGGTGGCGGAGAGCGGGATGGCCAACGGAGCGGATGTGGCCCGGGCAGCCGGGGCGGGAGCCGATGCCGTGCTGATCGGCGGCGCCCTCTCGGCTCTGCCCGATCCGGCGGCGCTGGTCCGGGAGATCACGGGGGCGATTCGGCGTGGGCGTTGAAGTGAAGATCTGCGGACTCAGGCGCGGCGGGGATGCGGCGGTGGCCCTAGAGGCCGGAGCATCGTACTTTGGTGTGATCTGCATCACCGGGACGCGACGGGAGGCCTCCGACGCGGAAGCCCGCGAGGTGGTCTCCGCGGCGGCGGGGCGCCCGGTCTTCGGCGTCTTCGGCCCCGGTGAGGTGAGCAAGTCAATCTTGCGCCGCCGGGACGTGACCGGGATACGGGGAGCGCAACTGCACGGACTTCCTTCCGCGGAGCTGGCGGAGCGGTTGCGGAGTGAGGGGATGCTGGTGTGGCGGGTGGCTCGGCCAGCGGACTTGAAGGCGGCAAAGGGGGTGGCCGATGAGGCCGGTCGGACCGATGCCGTCCTGGTCGAGCCTTTTGTGGATGGTGCGTTGGGCGGAACCGGGCAGGTACTGGCGACTGACCTGGCCCAAGCGGCACGAGCGGCATTGATAGGGAAGCGGATGGTACTCGCCGGAGGGCTTCGGCCCGACACCGTGGCGGCGGCGATCGCTTTGGTCCGGCCCGATCTGGTCGATGTCAGTTCCGGGGTGGAGCGAAGCCCCGGTGTTAAGGATGCTGCACTCCTCAAGGCATTTCTGGAGGCCGTGGTTGGCGATCACCCTTCCCCCTGAACGGGCGGTCGCGGGCCGGTTCGGTCCTTACGGGGGACGGTACGTTCCCGAGACCTTGGTCGCGGCCCTCGACCAGTTGGCGGAGCTCTACGACAGCGTTCGGTCCGACGCCGGTTTCTGGCAGGAGTATGAAGCCATACTCCGCGAGTTCTCCGGCCGGCCCACGGCGTTGACGGAGGCGCCGCGCCTGGGCGCCGCCGCGGGATGCCGAGTGGTGCTCAAGCGGGAGGACCTGAACCACACCGGCGCCCACAAGATCAACAACGCCATCGGTCAGGTCCTGTTGGCGCAGCGGATGGGGAAGCGGCGGATCATCGCGGAGACTGGCGCCGGTCAGCACGGGGTCGCGGTCGCCACGGTCTGCGCCCGGTTCGGCCTGGAATGCGTGGTCTACATGGGGGCGGAGGACATCGCCCGGCAGGCGCTCAACGTCTATCGGATGCGGCTGCTGAGTGCGATGGTCGTGCCGGTCGAGTCGGGGACCCGGACCCTCAAGGACGCCACCAACGAAGCGCTGCGTGATTGGGTCACCAGCGTTCCCACCACCCACTATATCATCGGCTCGGTCGTCGGGCCCGATCCGTATCCCCGGATGGTGCGGGATTTTCAGTCGGTCATCGGACGCGAGGCGCGGGCCCAGATGCTGCAGCGCTACGAGCGCCTGCCGCGGGCGGTCATCGCCTGCGTCGGCGGCGGATCCAACGCAATCGGGATCTTCAGCGGCTTTCTCGACGACCGCGCGGTGGAGCTCTTTGGTGTCGAGGCGGCGGGGGAGGGGATCGCGACCGGGCACCACAGCGCGACCCTCTCCGTCGGCGATCCCGGTGTCCTGCACGGCTCCCTCAGCTACCTGCTGCAGGATGCCGCCGGCCAGGTGCTGCCGGCCCATTCGATCTCGGCCGGCCTCGACTATCCGGGAGTCGGCCCCGAGCACAGTTGGCTCAAGGACAGCGGCCGGGTGAGCTACGATGCGGTGACTGATGCCGAGGCACTGGTCGGGTTTCGCCGCCTCGCCGAATTGGAGGGGATCATCCCGGCTCTGGAGACCGCCCACGCCGTCGCGTGGATCGAGCGCTCGCGCGGCCGCTGGGCCGCCGACGACCTGGTCCTCCTCTGCCTCAGCGGCCGGGGTGACAAGGACGTGGCGCACGTGGCCGCACTGCTCGGGGAGCGGGCATGACTGATCCGCGTCCCTCCGAATCTCCTGAGGTCCTCCTCCCTCCGTCCCAGGTGGAGGAGCTCCTGCGTACGATGGTCAAGGCGCTGCGGGCGACTCAGATCTATCTCCCCAACAATCCGATCTATCAGCGGGCCGTCGACGGTGTGCGGGCGGCGTTCGCGCCGGTCTGGGAGGTGCTCACCGAGCTCTCCTTCACCGTGGCCGAGACCGACTTCGTCTGGGATGACCAGGTGGTCTACCACCAGGCGTCGAAGTCGGAGAGCCTGGCCTGGACCCTGTTCAAGGATGGCCTCCGGCTCCTGACCTTCCGTCCCGGGGTGGAGCAGGATGAGATCGTCCGGTTCCTCGAGGTGATCAACCGGGTGCGTTCGCTCCAATCGAACGCGGAGGACGATCTCCTGACCCTGCTCTGGGAGCAGGACTTCCAGCTCATCAACTACATCTTCACCGAGGTCCTGACCGACGCGGCGGTCCCGATCGTGGCGGGGGGGACGGTCACCGGCTTCGGGAAGGCCGGTGTCGCGCCGGAGGAGAGTCCTGAGGAAGCGCGAGCCCGCAGCCGTGAGGCGGTGCAGGAGGATGCCGCGGAGGCGCCGCGGGCTTCCGGTGTGGTCAAGCTGGAGGAGTTCGATTCGACGCTCTACTTCCTGGACGAGCAGGAAGTCGCCTACATGGCGCGGGAAGTGAAGAAGGAGTACAGCCAGGACCTGCGCAGCAACGTGATGGCCTTTCTGTACGACCTCTTCGAGATCCAGACCGCCGCCGAGGTCCGCCAGGAGATCCTCGGCATCCTGGAGAGCTTCCCCGCCTACCTCCTCGCCGCCGGCGATCTGCGCGCGGTGGCCGAGATGCTGCGGGAGACGAAGGTGCTGTCGCTACGCGCCCGGGGGCTGGAGTTGGCCCACCGGGAATCGCTGGAGACGTTCGCCCGGCAACTGAGCGAGCCGGCGGTCGTGGCGGAGCTGTTGCGGGCGCTCGACGAGGCACAGACCCCTCCGGCCGAAGCCGATCTCGCGGAACTCTTCCGCGAACTTCGGGGCACCGCTCTGGAGCCGGTGATGGTCTGGCTGCCGACGGCATCGAACCCGGTCGCGAAAGCGATGCTCGACCGGGTGGCGACTCAACTGGCGGAAGCGAACCCGACCGAGGTGGTGCGGATACTCGGGTCGCCGGAGAGCGATGCGCTGGGTGCGGCGATCGCGCTGTCGGGCCGGCTGCGGCTGCAGGCGTCGGTGCCGGGGCTGGCCCAGTCCCTCACGCACGCCGCTGCGGCGCTGCGGCTCGGCTCGGGCCTGGGGCGGGGGTTGATCGCCTCGCCCGGGGCGTTCTCAACCCTGGAGCGGGCGCTGCAGGATGCCGATCGCGAGGTCCGCCTCTTCGCGGTGCG
The DNA here is from genome assembly GCA_044449625.1 of Gemmatimonadales bacterium. Taxonomy (GTDB): domain Bacteria; phylum Gemmatimonadota; class Gemmatimonadetes; order Gemmatimonadales; family GWC2-71-9; genus CAMLHU01. Next base: position 4,707 of record JBIOIC010000099.1, read on the forward strand.
GACGCTGGGCAATCGCGGGCACAAGGGGGCACAGAAAGCGGTGGAGGCGGCGATCCTCGGAAAGGCGGCGGAGGAGCTCGATCTCACCGAGCGCCAGGCCTTCTTCGAGGCCTGGGGGTCGATCGCGGGGGCGGCGGCGCTGGCGCAGCTCACCGAGCTGGTGCAGGCAGGGGGTGGACTGTTCAAGCGGAAGGCGAGTCCCGAAACGCGCGCCTGCGCGGTGGCGGCGCTCGCGCGGCTGAAGAGTCCGGCCGCCCGCGACGTGATCCAGACGGCGACCCAGGACAAGGAAGTCGTGGTCCGCACCGCCGCCAGCCGGGCGCTCCGGGAGATGGGTACATGACCGACGACGCGGCGCGCCGTCCGACCCCGCGCGGGTCGGTCGCGGTCAGCTCGGCCGGCCACAGCGGCGAGAGCGGCCTCCGGCAGGGAGGACGCGGCCTGCTGCTCCTGTTCTACTCGGCCCATCGCGCGCTCAAGCTCTATCCGGTGGAGAACGCGACGGTGCAGCGCGCGCTCGATGAGCTGCAGGCGGCCACCGCGGCGCTCCTTGCCAGCGAACACGAGATCGAGATCCGGCTCGCCGGCGATTTCATCTTCGTCAATTCGACCCGGCTCCGGCTGGAGCTCGACAACTACGCCTCGTTCAGTTCGATCCTGAGCACCTTCCGCGAATACGAGATCGGCGCGATTCGGATCGAAGAGGAACTGGCGCGGAAGGAGTGGCTCGCGTTCCTGAGTCTGCTGCTGAGTCTGAGCGGAAAGACGCCTGCGGCGGGCCAGTCGAAGTTCAACGAGCTGCGGGGCCGGCTCGAAGGCGCCGGGGTCGTGCGGATCCATCTCGAGCCGGTCCAAGAGAGCTCCGACCAGATCTCCGACTCGGAGGGCCAGCGCCAGGCCGCCAAGCGCACCTACTCGCAGGGAGTCGCGGTCACCCGTGAGGTGATGACCGGGGCCCGCCTGGGCCGCGCGCCGAGCGTGAAGAAGATGAAGCGCGCGGTGCAGGCGGTGGTGGACCAGGTGCTCAACAACGAGACCTCGCTGGTGGGCCTCACCACGCTGCGGGACTACGACGAATACACTTTCACTCACTCGGTCAACGTCTGCATCTTCTCGGTGGCCATCGGCAAGCGGCTCGGCTTCTCCAAGCAGCAGCTTTACGATCTCGGGCTCGCGGCGCTGCTGCACGACATCGGCAAGGCGCGGGTCCCCCTCGAGGTGCTGAACAAGGCCGGCGGGTTGAACGAGGATGAGTGGCGCATCATGCAGTCCCACCCGTGGCTCGGCGTGCTGACGCTCTTCGGGCTGCGTGGGTACGGCGAGATCCCGTACCGCGCCGTCACCGTCGCGGCCGAACATCACATGAAGACCGACCTGAGCGGCTATCCGCGGGTCATCCGCTCGCGGGAGCAGGGGACCTTCTCCCGGCTGGTGGCGGTCGCCGACGGGTTCGACGCGGCGACCAGCCGCCGCAGTTACCAGACCGTGCCGATCCAGCCGAACCAGGTGCTGAAGGAGATGTGGGAGAATCCGCGCCGCGGGTACGATCGGGTGATGGTCAAAGCGTTGATCAACCTCCTCGGCGTCTACCCGGTGGGGACCGTGGTGGTGCTCGATACGCTAGAAGTCGGGGTCGTGGCGGGCGCCAACCCTGATCCGACGCTGCTCAACCGTCCGATCGTGCGCCTGGCGCTCGACGCGGACGGCGGCATCTATCCCGCGCCGGGCCAGCAGGTGGATCTTGGTGAGCGCGATGAGGCGGGACATTATCGCCGGTCCATCGTCAAAGTCACTTCCCCCGACCGGTACGGCCTGACTGTCGGCGATTATTTTGTCTGAGGCTTCTCCCATTGCGGCGGCCTGGGCCACCCTCCGGCAGCGCCGCCGCACGGCGCTCATCCCCTATCTCACCGCCGGGTATCCCGATCGCGCCACCAGCCTGGCGGCGTTGCGCGCGGCCGACCAGACCGCCGACCTGCTTGAAGTGGGCGTGCCCTTCAGCGATCCCCTCGCCGACGGGCCCGTCATCCAGCGGTCAAGCTTCGAGGCGCTGCGGGGCGGGATGACCCTCCGCGGCACCCTCGACCTCATCCGCGACGCGCATTTCACCAAGCCGGTCGTCCTCTTCAGCTATCTGAATCCGGTGCTCCGCTACGGGATCGATCGCCTGCTCGCCGACGCGGCGGCGGCCGGAGTGGCGGGAGTCCTGCTCACCGACCTGCCCGCCGGCGCCGACGCCGCGATCGAAGGGGCGCTCGCCGCCTCACCGCTCGATCTGATCCGGCTGCTCGCGCCGACGTCGACCCCGGAGCGGATCCGGGAGATCGTCGCCTCCGCGCGCGGCTTCGTCTATCTCATTGGCCGTCTCGGCGTCACCGGCACCGGAGCCGGTCCGGCGGCCGGCCTGGCCGCGAGCGTCGAGCGGGTGCGCGTGGCGACGGCACTCCCGATTGCCGTCGGCTTCGGGATCTCCACCGCGGCCCAGGCGCGCACCGTGGGGCGCACCGTCGACGGTGTCGTGGTCGGGAGCGCGCTGGTGGAGGCGCTGGGCCGGGGCGGCGTGCCGGCGGTCGAGCGGCTGCTCGCGGAGTTGCGAGCCGCACTTGACGAGGAGAACGCGTGAGGATCGTGGTGGAGCGGGTGGTGCCGAGATTCACGGCGGCGCTCGCCATCGCCGGGGCGGTGCTCATCCCCGCCGCGATGCTGCTCGATCGGCAGTGGCAGGAACACCCCTGGGCGATCCTGGCGCTGGTCGGCGCCATCATCGTGCTGCGAGCCGCGCCGATCCAGCTGAGCAAGTATTCGTACCTCACCCAGACCGGCGTCCCGGTGCTGGTCGGGGCGGTCCTCCTCGGCCCTGGCGTCGTGACCGTGGCGCTCGCCGGCGGGGTCTTCCTTTCCGATTGGATCGGGCACCGGAAGGCGGCGCTCTTCA
>JBIOIC010000100.1:0-7606 GCA_044449625.1 Gemmatimonadales bacterium
AGACCATACCGCTTGGCGCGCGTATCATTACTGTCGCTGACACTGCCGATGCAATGACGACTGACCGGCCCTATCGGCCGGCGGCGTCGGGTGAAATGGCTCTTAGTGAGATTTACGATTGCCGCGGTACTCAATTTGATCCGCGCTTGGTTGATGCGGCCCTTGGCTCCGTCGTTTTCCGAGCATTGGTGTCAGCTCCGCATGAATCGATGTCTCCCGTAAATCTTGAGGACGTGCAGGTCTCGCCTCCAGATCGGCGAAGCTCGGGCTGGCGAACTGCCACTGGATGAACTGCTCGGGCTGCGGGAGAAATGGCCCCTGCTGAAATCCGTAAATGCCGAAGAAGTTAGTTTGATCCACGCCTCGTTGATGCTTTGATCGAGTCCGTCACATTTCGTGCACTCGTAACGGCACCTCAAGGGCCACTGGCCACATCGTTTGTGAATACTGTCCCTTCGACCGCCGTGACTCGACGAACATCGGGGTGGCCTGCCGTGATTGGCTAGGTGATTTCGATGGGCATTCCCAATTGCCGCATCTGGTATAGTGTTGCAAGTGGCAACTGTGCCAATGTAGGTGTTTGGGTCGATTGCAGTTCGTAACCGGCCATGATGAATTGACCGTAGGGTGACCTCGCTGCCCAGGTAATCTCGACTTGATCGAGAGCATCTCGAAGACGGATCGCTTGAACTTGGTGCCTAAAGCGTTGCTCTCCGCCCTGTACCGTTTCCCCGAGCGCTGCCAAGACCGCGCACCACCGACAGAATACACCCGCCACCCCAACATTATGCATCTGCAACACGGTCCCCACGATTCCCGTGCGCGCCCGCGACCGCGCTGCCTTCTCGTCGCCAATGCACCATAGGATGTCGGCGCTCCACAACTGCCACGCACTCGCGAGCCAGGCTCCCGTGTAACGCTGTATCATCGCATCGCCGCGAGCCACGGCAGCTCGGGCGGCTTCAGGTTGGTGCATGAGGGCATATGCGAATCCTTGATAGTAAATCGCAGATAGCATATGCATGGGCGCAACATCCAACAGTCTCAATCGAAAGAGCTGTTCAATACTTGACAGTGTGAGGCCGTACCGTCCAAGGCGCAGCTGGCATTGCGCCGTGACTGACAACGCGGCTGCCGCTTGAGCATCATTGCCAATGTGAAGTGCACTTCGGGTCGCTTGTGTTAGGTGGGATAGCGCGTCCTGGTAGCGTGCTTGTGCCGCGAGTGTTGATCCGCGCCCGATGCTAATTCTTAGCCTGATAGGACTCTCTGGCCGGAGCCGTGTTGCATAAACTGATGCGTCGTTAAGCAATGCAAGACATTCGTCAAATCGTCGAGTCGGCCACACCAATTGAGCCCGAGTGAGCGCAAGATCTGCGTGCCCTAGTGGGGTAAGATTGCTGCTGCGAATGTTCTCAACTGCTGGAGCAACAATTGCAAGCGCTCGGTCGTGATAGGTTCTGACGCCGTAACTGGCCGCGGCAGCGGCCGCCCGAAGCTGTATCTGGATTGATGAAGCGGCGTTAATCACACCGACCAGAGCCAACAGAGGTGCGTCGTCTGGAATTGACAGCTGAGAATGGACCATGGCATCCGCGATGGTTATTGCCGCGGATTCCTCCGGCGACAGCACTAGTTTGCCGTCCTTGGGCTCACGTTCCAAGAACACCTGCTTCGACTCCTCCCACCTTCCCTGATCCTGCAGAACCAACGCCAGCCGATACTGTGCCTGCTGCCTCACCCCCTCCTCCAGATTCGGGATCGCCGTCAGGAGCGCCCGCTCGGCGCTGACGTGCGCCCCCTGCTCGATCGCCTCATCGGCGCCTGAGATCAGATACCGGGCCGACTCCTCTTTCCGTCCAGCCCGCACGCAGTGCCAGGCCATCTCGAGGCCGAGCATCGCCTCGCCCTGTGCGGCGCGCTCAATCAGGCGGTCCGCCACGCCGCTGTGCAGCATCTTCCGGACCGAGGAGGGCACGGCGAGGTACGCTTGGCCCCGCATCAGCTCGTTGATGAACTCCAGTCCCTGGCCGGCGTCCCGAAGGATCCGGAGGGCCGCCAGCCGGGAGAGCCCCGCCATCGTCTGGGCGACGGTGAGATCGGCCAGACCGTAGAGGGCAAAGTCGTTGAGGCGCGACCCGAGGACGGCGGCGAGGTTCAAGGCATTCTGCGCTGCGGGGTCGAGCTCCGCCGAGAGTCGCTCCAGTATCCGGCGATACATCGTCCCGGGACCGGCATCGGCGCCGGCGTCTTCGCTCATCCCCTCCAAAGCCAGTGCCAGGCACCGCTCACCGTGGGTCTCCCAGTCGTGGACCAGGAGCTCCAGCACCATCGGATATCCCGCCGCCGCCCGGAGAAGAGCCCGCCGAGCGGGGGGAGATGGCTTCTCGGCGCGGGAGGCGAGGAGCGAGTCCAGCAGCTCCTCCGCCTCGTCCGCCGCCAGCGGCGAAACCATGACCTGCGCCAGCCCGACCTGGTCCGCCCGATCGAGCAGTTTGCGGGCGTTCCCTCCGGTCGTGATCTCCCCCGGTCGCGCGGTCAGGAGCACCAGCACCCGCTGATTCGTGAGCCGCCGGAGCAGCAGGTGCACCACGACTACGCTGGCGTCATCGGCCAGATGGAGGTCGTCGAGGATCAAGATGACCGGCTGCTCCTCAGCCACAGCGAGGACGAGTTCGACGAAGGCGTCGGCGACGCGGATCCGGACGGTTTCCCCCTCCGCTTCCATCGGCGGCGGCGCATTGGGGAACCGGCGCCGAACCTCTCCCACCGCTCGGCCCAGCTCTCCCAGCCATTCCGGGGCGATCGCATTTGCCCCCGGCTTGTCGAGCAACCCGACCACCAGCCCGCCCAGTGCGGCGTAGGGGAGATCCCGCTCCACCTCGTGGCACTGTTCCCGGGCTGTCACCGCCCCTTGCAGGCCGGCCGCGGTGGAGAGGCGCTCCGCCAGCGTGGTCTTCCCGACGCCGGAGTCTCCCAGGATCACCGCGTGCCGGGGCTTCCCCTGTTCGGCTCCCTCCCATCCTTCATACAGGGTGCGGTACTGCGGACCGCGTCCGATGAAGGGCCGGTCCTTCCACTGGTCGGTGTGCACCGGGGCGATGTGTTCCTTGCTGGTCCGCTCCCATCCGCGGCGGCGCAGCCGCACCGCCATTCCCTCGACCAGGTCACCCGGTTGGGCCCCGACCTCATCCGCCAGGCGCTCCTTCCACGCCTCGAAGAGCCGGAGCGCGCTGAGGCGGTCTCCCGCAAAGGCCCGGGCCTCCATCTTCGACCGGATCCCCTCTTCGCTCAGGGGATCGATGGAGAGCAGGGAATCCGCCAGGTGTTCCATGGCGCGGGTATCGCCGTGGCGGCGGGAGCGGTCGATCAGGGCGAGCAGGGCGTCGCGGATGGCGGGCTGCCAGCGCGCGGTCAGGGCGTCGCGCCACTGGTTCCAGCCGGTGGCGTCGGCGACCTCGAACTCTTCCAGCAGGGGCGCCACTTTCAGCGCCGGTGTGATGTCGCTGCCCAGCACCTCCCCCGCGGCGAGACGATCGAGGTCGAGCTCGATCGCGCCGGGAACCAGGCGCACCGTGTCGCGGTGGGCGTCCAGCATCGCGTGGCCGAGCTTGGCCCGGAGGACCGAGAGCGCGGTAGCCAGCGAGTGCCGCCCTTCCAGTTCGGTGCTGCCGGGCCAGAGCAGCTCGGCCAGCCGGTCGCGCCGGTGGACCCGTTGCTCGATGGCGAGGAAGATCAGGAGGGCGAGGTGCTTCTTGACCCGGAAACGGACCGGCTCCCCATTCTCGCCATAGAGGACGGGGGTACCGAGGCAGCGGAGGGCGGGAGTGACTGGCATAGGGTTAGAACCTTGCACTAAGATAGCACTAAGATGCTGTCTCCACCGGCAACTGACCGTCAAATCATTATAGGTCAGTGACTTGCGTACGTCTTGCCCCGCTTCTCCTCTCTCGCCCGCTCGCCGCCCACTCGTCTCTCGCCTCCCATCTCCCTCCTAACGCCCTTGCGCCCGCCCCCCGGGCGCCCTGAAGGGCGACGCGTGAACAGCCGCAGGGCCGCAGGGACGCAGAGGCGGAGGGACGGAGAGGTTCAGGGACGGGTCGATGTGCGGAGCGCGACAGGGCACCGAAACGTCATCCCGCCTGTCCTGAGCGCAGCGAAGGAAGCGCAGCGAGGGACCTACCCCGCAAAACGGTGCGCCCGCCCCAGTCTCCCACGGACCGCCGGCGAGATCCCTCGGTCACTTCGTTCCCTCCCTTCGCTGCGCTCAGGGCAGGCGGGATGACGCTCGTTCTCTCTCTGCGTCCATCCGTCCCTGCGTCTCTCCGTCTCTGCGCCCCTCCGCCCCCTTGTCCACCCCGCCACAATGCTCCTACCTTCTCCATCGGGCATAGTGGCCTCTCCCGAGAGTATCGGCGCGGTCCGCGTTGATACCCATCCAGAGGCCCACGCCCTCCGGGGCGATGGAGCCGCCCATGTTCGCCCGCCCGTTCACTTCGCGCCTGGTCTCGACCACCCTCGTTGCAGCCACGCTCGTCCTCGCAAGTGCATGTGGAGGCGGCGGTTCCACCGGTCCGACGAAACCCGTCGTCTCGGTGAACATCATCGCGACTCCCACGAATCCGCGGGTCGGTCAGACCGCCCTGGTGAGCGCGACCCCGGTCGACTCCGGTGGACTGCGGATCCAAGGGGTGTCGTGCAGCTATATGTCGAGCGCGCCGGCCGTCGCCTCCGTCGCGCAGTCGGGCGCCGATGGCACGGTGACCGGCCACGCCGTCGGTACCGCGACCATCACCGCCACCTGCGGTGGGAAGACGAACAGCGTGCTCATCACGGTCCGTCCCCCCCTCGTCACCCTGACGTTGACCGCGCTCGGCACCGGGAGCGGGGCGCTCTTCGCCAATCCCCCCGGCCTGAGCTACGACTCCGGAACGGTGGTCACGATGACGGCGACCCCGGTCGCCACCTCGGTCTTCTCCGGATGGGGTGGCGCGTGCAGCGGAACCGGCGCCTGCGTGGATACGCTGATCGCGAATACGACGGTGACCGCCACCTTCACCGATGGCCTCACCTTCGCGAACTCCGCCGCGTTCGGCGGGGCGATGTCCTCGGTCACCGACCCGGCGCCCCCGGGGTGCACCTACAGCGTCTCCGCCAACTTCACCACCCTCTCCTTCCTGGTCACCGCCAGCGCCGCCACCGGCAATGCCTCGTCCAGCATCACGGTCAGTGGTGGCGGATCGTGTACCGGACTCCCCTTCACCGTCGCCGCCGCCGGCACCCTGACGGTCAACGGCTCGGCGATCACCGGAACGCTGACCCATTTTTCCAACACGTATCAGAGCAACGATCAGACGTTGACGATCACCGCGACGCGATCCGGGACCACGATCACCGGGACGCTCTCGATCAGTGAAGTGCTGCGGAACGGCGCCGGTACGGCGTTCACCTCGACTGGAGGGCCGTACTCGTTCACGATGGCCCAGCAGCCCTGAGGACGGGGTGAGTGAAAAGTGAGCAGTGAGCGGTGAAAGGTGAGATGTGAAAAAGCCCCCATTCGTGATCGCGAATGGGGGCTATTTCTTGCAGGGATGGGGGACGAGGAGGTGGCGGGCTGGCGCGTCATCCCGAGCGAAGCGCCAGCCCTGAGCCTGTCGAAGGGAGGGATCGGCCCGCACCGGCTCCGATCGCCGCGTTCCATGCGCCCACGCGGCTTCTCACTCGGCTGTTCATACGGCTTCTCACGCGGATCTTCACGCGCCCACGCGGCTCCTCACGCGCCCACGCGCTCACAGCCCCCCGTACAACGCCCCGAACACCCGCGCCAGCATCACCGCCATCGCGAGGCCTCCGGCGGCCGCGACCAGGATGTGGCGCGTGTTCCGGAACTCGAACTTCCCGACCCGCCCCAGGAGCAGATAGGCGACGACGAAGTTGGTGCTCCCCCAGAGGACGTTGACCCAGGCCGGTGAGACCCCCATCCCGGGCGGGGTCGCGAAGGGGGTCTGGAAGGGGTGCCCGGTGACGCCGTTTACGAAGTGCGGGACGGCGTTGACCAGGAACATTCCGCCGAAGAACCAGGCGAGATAGTGGTACCAGCGCATTGGGGGGGACTCCGAGTGGAAGACCGGGTGAACTGCCGCGTAAGAGACCGCGTAAACTGCCGCGTAAACGACCGCCTGTACAGCCGCGAACGCCTGAAGACGCTGTCCCACGCACCTATCCCACCTGTCCCGCCCAGTTCTCCCAGTCGGCGAGCCGGCCCTCGAAGTACGGAATGATTTCCTCCGCGACGGCGGGCATCGGCGGAACGTCCGGGTTGTCGGTCTCGATCGCCCGCGGATGCTCGGCAAGCAGCTCCCGGAGCGCCGTCGCGAAGGCGTAGTCGGTGACGGTCCGCTTCGCGGTCTCTTCGTGCCAGGCGAAGAACTTGGTGGCAAAGATGAACTGCTGATCCCAGCGGATCCAGCGGGGGACGCCAGAGTTGAGGCCGAGAAGAGTCCCCCAGGGCGTCGGATCGGTCCGGTACATTCGGGGCGCGGGCGCGTGGCGATCCGCCGAATCAGGGGCGATCAGGAAGTGCGCGTCGACCATCTCGTCGGCGGCGCGACGCACCGCGGCCAGACTATAGTCCAGCGCCTCGGCGATGGTGCCGACCGTGGCCCATCCGCCGCCGCGGCTGGAGACGCAGAGCAGATAGGCGAGCGCATCGGCCTTGACCCCGACGCCGAATCCGGCCCGGAGCTGCACGATGATCGCGGCCGAGGGCCGATAGGTCCGCGGTGTCACCAGGTCCTTCCCCCGGTCACCAAAGTCGCGGCGGGAGAGTGTCCCCGTCAGCAGCGGCTTCCACCGGTGATCCTTTCCGCGATCGAGCGCCACCGCGGCGATGGTCGGCAGCTGCGAGGTGACTGCGGCGGGAAAGCGCTTGGCCAGATTCCGCACCCGCTGAACGCTCAGCGTGCCGGGGCAGGTGGTGAGCCAGGAGGCGATGACGTCCCGCAGCCGCGGCTCCCGCTCCAGCAGGCCGGCGGTGGCAAGAAGGAGGGCGTCGAGGTCGATCGCCGACTGCGAGACCCTCCCCTCCCGGCTCAGGGATGCGCCCAGTGTTTCCCATTGCCGCCACACGATCTTGAGCACCGTGGTCGAGAGCCGCTCGACCAGCCTATCGGCGTGCGCGTTGGACACGTTCGACCACCTTTCGTACCCAAGCTGGAAAATCCGGGTTGGCATCCTGCGTTACCACCCAGGGGACGGCCACGGCAAGCTCCGCATCGGTCGGAACGAGCAGCACCAGGTCTCCGAAATCCACTCCACCCGTTCCTGGACCCCCGCGCGAGACCTCGGCCAAGAGCTTCAGCGTGATCAGATCCTGCCGGCCCGCGAGGCCCGCGTGCAGTGTGCCGTAGCGCCGCCAAGTCAGCCGGTCGGCAAAGCCGGGAGGGAGACCCGTCTTCCATTGGCGGGCGGGGCCGCGGTTGAGCCAATCGGGCCTGAGGCCGATGTCACGGCCCACCGTGGCGACGGCGGTGCGCAGCGGCGCCGGCAGCGGATCAGGGGCCTCCACCAGCGCGTGGGGATCCGCCGCATCCGCAAAGGTGAGGAT
>JBIOIC010000101.1:0-7585 GCA_044449625.1 Gemmatimonadales bacterium
CGCGCCCTCTTCGCCCGCATCATCGGATTCTTCACCGGCCACCGCTCCGACGCCGATCTGCAGGACGAGCTCCGATCCCATCTCGAGCTGGAGATCGCCGAGCTGATCCGGCGCGGTCTGCCGCCGGAGGAGGCGCGACGTCAGGCGCTCCTCACCTCCGGAGGCCTGACCCAGGCCGCCGAGGCGGTCCGGGATCAGCGCGGACTCCCCTGGCTCGACGGCATCGTCGCCGACCTCCGCTACGCCCTCCGCAGTCTGCGTCAGAGCCCCGCCTTCACCACCGTGGTCGTGTTGACCCTGGCGCTCGGCATCGGGGCCAACACCGCCATCTTCAGCGTCGTCCGCGGCGTGCTGCTCAAGCCTTTGCCGCACCGCGACGGCGACCGGCTGCTCTACCTGCGGCAGTCGGTCGACGGACCTGGGGGCGACAACATCGCCTTCTCGGTTCCGGAGATCAACGACTTCCGGGAGGGCGCCAAGTCACTGGGCGCCATCGCGCAGTTCTCCCCCTACACCGTCACGCTGCAGGGCACCGATGACGCCGTTCGCCTCAACGTGGGGCTGGTGACCGGCAACTACTTCGAGGTGATGGGGCTCGCCGCGGTGCTCGGCCGCCTCACCGGGCCGGAAGACGACGGACCCGGGGTCCCTGCCGTCATGGTCCTCACCAACGAGTTCTGGCGGCGCCGCTTCGGCGCCGATCCGGCCGTCATCGGCCGACAGCTGCGGTTGGATGGCACCTCGGTGACGGTGATCGGTGTCCTCCAGCCCGCCCCCTCTTTTCCCGGCCGGGTCGACGCGCTGCTCAACATGGTGATCAGCCCGCACCACTTGAGCGCCGAGATGATCCAGGGCCGCACCCATCGGATGACCGAGATCATGGCCCGGCTCGCACCCGGCGCCACGGTGCCGCAGGCCACCGCCGAGATCGGCGCGGTCTATGCCCGGATGGAGGCCGATCATCCCGACGCGTACGATCCGGGATCGCACTACCGCGTCGCGGTCATCCCCTTCAAGGAAGTGCTGGGGGAACGGGCCCGGCTGACCCTCTGGCTGCTCATGGCCGCCGCGGCATTCGTCCTGATCATCTCGGCCGCCAACGTCGCCAACCTGACACTGATGCGCGGGGTCCAGCGGGAGCAGGAGCTGGTGGTCCGGGCCGCGCTGGGGGCAGGCGTGGCCCGGCTCCGGCGGTTGCTGCTGGCCGAGAATCTGGTGCTGACGCTCCTGGGGGCCGGCCTCGGTGTGCTGCTCGCGATCGGCGGGGTGCGCTTGCTCACCTCGCTCGCCGCGCGCTACTCCCCCCGGGCCGGCGAGATCCGGCTCGACGGCGTGGTGCTCGGCTACACGACCGCGCTCGCGGTCGGCCTCGCCCTCCTCCTCTCCTTCCTGGCATCGCTCCCCAAAGAGGGTGCTCTGGCCCCCTGGATCGCTGCCGGAACGCGGCGGGTCAGCGGGAGCCTGAAGAAGCAGCGACTGCAGCGGGGACTGGTGGTGGTCCAGATCGCCGTCTCGGTCATGCTCCTGGCCGGCGCCGGACTCCTCACCCGTACCATGATCGAGCTGGCCAACGTGAGCACCGGACTTAAGACCGAACAGGTGCTGGCGATGGAGGTACCGATCGTCGCCCCGGCACGGGCGACCCTCACGGATTTCATCGACGCCAGAGAGCGCTACCAGCGGATGCAGCGTGAGGTGCAGGCGCTCCCCGGCGTCGTAGAGGCGGGGGTCGGATCCACCATCCCGCTCCGGACCAGCCCGATCCAGCTGGAAGTCAAGGCTGAAGGGAGGGCGCTTGGCGTCGGTGAGGCCATTCCGCGGGCCGAGTATCGGACCGCCGACCCGCTCTACTTCAGCGCCGCCGGGATCCCGCTGCTTAAGGGGCGCCCCTTCGCCGCCACCGACCGGGACAGCTCCGGCCGGGTCGTGATCATCAACCAGGTGCTGGCGAGCCGGCTTTTTCCCGGCGAAGACCCGATCGGCAAGCGGATCGCGTGGACCGGCGACGTGCTGCGCTTCACCCCTTTCAGCGGCGACTGGCGCACCGTCGTCGGCGTGGTTGGCACCACCCAGGATGGCGGTCTGGATGCGAAGCCCGGACCGGTGGTGTTCATGCCGTTCACCCAGGAGTTCGCCTTCACCGGGGTCCTGGTGATCCGGGCCGACAGCGACGTCGCGGGTCTGGCGGCCGCGGCGGCCCGGGTGGCCCGGGCCATCGCCCCGGCGGCTCCGGTCGAGAACCTGCTGACCGTGGCGCAGATCAAGGATCAGAGCGTGTCGCCCCGGCGGCTGAATGCGGCACTGGTCTCGTTGTTCGGCCTCCTGGCGGTCCTCATCGCCGCGGTCGGGATCGCGGGGGTCCTCGCCTTCTCCGTCAGCGCCCGGACCAGCGAGATCGGCATCCGGATGAGCCTCGGAGCCGACAGCGGCCTGATCCAGCGGATGATCCTCCGGGAAGGGGGGGTGTTGCTGGGGATCGGCCTGGTGCTCGGCGTGGCCGGTGCCTTCCTCGGTGCCCGCATCATCCGGGGATTGCTCTTCGGTGTTGCGCCCTACGACCCGACCACGTTCCTGGGGGTCACAGTCCTGATGGCGGCGATCGGGGTCGCGGCCTGCTGGCTCCCGGCGCTTCGTGCCGCCCGGATCAGCCCGGCGATCACCATGCGTGCGCTGTAGCGGAGGGAGCTGTGCAAGCCTTCCGGTGCATTTCGTCGTGCTGAGGCACGGGGGAGTCTCCCGGGCCCCACATCGTCGACTGCCACGCAGAACAGGAGGTCAATGATGCTACATCGTCCGCTCGTCCTCGCCGGCCTCGCCCTTCTCTCCGCCGGGCCGCTCGCCGCGCAACAGACCCCCGATCTTGGCCCCTACCTGATGACCGACCGCGCCGCCGAGGTGGCACTGGCCCGGAGTGCCGCGCCGAAGGAGATCTCCGATAACGCCGCGGTGCTGGTCCTGACCCGGACCGGCTACGTCGAGGCCGCCAAGGGGACCAACGGGTACACCTGCTTTGTGCAGCACTCCTTCGATGGTCCCTTGAGCGACCCCGGGTTCTGGGACCCCGCCATCCGGGCGCCGGAGTGCGCCAATCCGCCGGCGAGCCGCACCGTGCTCCCCATCATGAAGAAGCGGGCTGAGTGGATCATGACCGGGGTCACCCCGAAGGAGATCGCCGAGCGGACCAGGAAGGCCTACGCCTCTCACGAAATGGTCCCGCCGGAGGCGGGCTCGATGATCTTCATGCTCTCACCCGAGCAGCATCTCTCGAACACCAATCCCCACTGGATGCCGCATGTGATGTTCCTCTACGACAAGTCGATGCCCGCCGCGACCATGGGTGTCGACAGCGTCACCAACACGGTGATCGACGGTTCGGTGGGAGATCCTGATGCTCCCTTCCTGCTGGTTTTTATCCCGGTGCGCCGGTGGTCCGATGGGACGCTCGCCCTCCCGATGGGGACCAAGTAGGACATAGGACGTACCAGCGTTCCGCCAGGCGGGTATGCTTGACGGGGCGTGAGGCAATGATATGGGCTCGGGCGGAGTAGTGAGCCGATGCATTCAGTTTCCGTTAGGCAGCACGGGTCACAAAGGAGTTTGCACATTGAGACGAGCATCGGTATCAACGAAGAGAGCCAAACCTGTGGGCCAAGACATTGATGCCTATCTCGCCTCCTTACCGCCACGAGTGCGCATGGGGCTTCAGAAGCTACGCCAAGCGATTCGGGACGCCGCGCCCGACGCCGAAGAAGGCTTCAGCTACGGGATGCCGGCCTTCCGGTTCGGCGGACGCCCCCTGATGGGATTTGCGGCGGCCCAACATCATTCCAGCCTCTATCCCATGAGCGCCGCGGTCATCCGTACCCATGCGGCCGACCTGAAGAACTACCAGACATCCAAGGGCACGATCCGCTTCCCCCCGGATAAGCCCCCCCCACCTGCACTGGTGGCGAAGCTGGTCAAGGCACGGATGGCGGAGTTACAGAAGCCCAAGCGATGAGTACACGCTGCCCAGCCAGCGCTTGGAGCAGTCGGGCTGGGAACGCGCCGAGCTCCGTGTAACGCAGTCTTCCGGTGAAGCGGTTGCGAATTCATTGGCTTTGAGTCGGCCCTCGCAGCTCAAACGCACCCGTTGAGCCGACTCCGTGTTGAGACGAGAGGCAGGGCGAATGCGACCGGACGGAATAGCCCATACGGCGTTCGCCCTGGGGGCCCTCGGCCTCGGGGGCTGGGGGCTCTGGAACCCCAAGGGGACGGAGCTCCATCGTCTCATCGGGATGCTCTATGTCCTCTCCCTCTTCAGCGTGAATGCGATCGCGCTCACGATCTATCGCGGCGATGGCAGCTTCGGGGTGTTCCACCTGCTCGCGATCGTGAACCTGGCGATCCTCCTGGTCGGGTTCGGCGCGGCCTTCCTCCGGCGACCCAGGGGGGCGTGGCTGCCGTACCACTACTACTTCATGGGATGGTCCTACGTCGGGCTCTGCGCGGCGGCGGGGGCGGAGATCGGGGTCCGCCTTCCCGGTGTGTCGCTCGCGCTCGGTGCCGGGATACCGACGATCGTCGTCACGATCGTGGGCGGGAGTTGGGTCCACCTCCGTTCGCGCGCGACACTCGATCGGGTCAAGCATGCGCGCGGTGCGGCCTGACCAGCGCGAGCACTTCGATCGCTCACCGGGGGGCCAAGTCCCGTGAACCGAAACCGGCGGATCGTCCGGATCCTTTTTGCCACCGGGATGCTGAGCGTCGGCGCTCTGGTGCTGGTGTACGGTTACTCTGTGCTGCTGTTCGAGCCGGCTCCGCCGACCTGGGACGGGTGGCTCAAGCCGGTCGGCTACGCCTCCGGCCTCTTGCTGGCGGGCACCGGGCTCGGGCTGCTCTTCGAGCGCTCGACCCGATCCTCGATCCGCATCCTCCTCCCGTTCCTCCTCCTCTGGTTCCTCACCCGGCTCCCGGCGATACCGGCCGATCCGCTCCGGGAGATCAGCTGGTTCGCCGTCGGCGAGGTGACCGTTCCCTTCGCGGGGGCATTGGTCCTCTTTACCTGGTTTTCCGACTTGCGAACGGGGTCGAAGCTGCAACTGGCCGCGACAATGTACGGCCCGACGATCGCGCGGATCCTCGTCGGATATTCGCTGGTGACCTTCGGGCTCTCCCACTTCTTCGAGTTCGCTGAGCGCACCATATCGCTGGTGCCGACCTGGCTTCCCTACCGGACGGCCTGGGCCGATCTTGCCGGCGCCGGGCAGGTCGCGGCCGGCCTGGGTGTGCTCTTTTCGATCTATCCCCGTTGGGCCGTGGCGGCGGAGGCGGCGATGCTGAGTCTGTTCGCCCTGCTCGTCTGGGTCCCGGCGGTGATCACCCAGCCGGGGCTTCAGTCCAATTGGGTGGAGTTCCTCTTCACCTGGGCGCTGGCGGCGGCGTGCTGGGTCGTGGCAGAGAGCCTGACAATGAAGCGCCCCGCCAAGCAGGACGCTTGAAGGGGCGCTGGTTCGTGGGATGGGCTCGGGGTCTCCCGCGAATGAATTCGCTGCTCGGCAGAGCGTCGCAGGGCGACGCGTGCATGTTCGAGGGCTTGGCGGCACACTAGGCACGCCGACTCAGCGCCGTCTCGGTCAGCGATCCTTGGCCGATCAATCCCGTCGCAAGTAGAACGTGATGGCCGCCACTGCGTCGCGAATGCGACGCCGTGCCGAGCAACGAATTTATTCGCGAAGATAGCGGCAGGGTGTCGGGCTTCGCTGCCCCAAACAAGGGCAAAGCCCCGCCCTCACTTGCGTGGGGACGGGGCTTCGTGAACGGTATGGGCTCGGGCGGATTCGAACCGCCGACCTCTTGCTCCGGAGGCAAGCGCTCTATCCAGCTGAGCTACGAGCCCGGACCCGGCAGGGACCCGGGTGCTGGGTATTCGATATTCACTTCAATCGGGGCGCCCGGATTTGAACCGGGGACCTCCTGCTCCCGAAGCAGGCGCGCTAACCGGGCTGCGCTACGCCCCGTTTCTTAGGCGCGAGGTGTGAGGTACGAGGGGTGACCGCCCGTGCTCCTGGTGCCTCTCCATCGTTCCTCACACCTCGTACCCAATACCTCGAACCTCACACCTCGTACCTAACACCTCGCACCTCGTACCTCGTACCTACCAGATGCGCCCAGAGGGACTCGAACCCCCAACCTTCTGATCCGTAGTCAGATGCTCTATCCAATTGAGCTATGGGCGCGGCTTGTTGGGTCGTTAGTCAATGGTCGTTAGTCATTGGTCGTATGCCGTGAGGTCTTTCTGGGTCGTCGACCAACGACTAACGACCCCCCATGGGCGGTACAAGGCTCGAACTTGTGACCTCCACGATGTCAACGTGGCGCTCTAACCAACTGAGCTAACCGCCCGGTCCTAAGTCGGTAAGGCGGCAAGCCGGAGGGTCGGTAGGATGCCGGCGCCGAACGGGCGCCCTACCGCCGTACCGTCTTACCGCCTTACCGACGACTGCAATAGCGGGGGTGGGATTTGAACCCACGACCTCCGGGTTATGAGCCCGGCGAGCTACCAGACTGCTCCACCCCGCGACGTGTTCCCTGCAAACCTGTGCCCTGTGACCCGCGACCGTTGGCAGCTTCAGCTGCCTCTATCATCGGGTCAGGGCTTCAGCCCTGCTTCCAAGCGGGAAACGGGACTCGAACCCGCGACCCCAACCTTGGCAAGGTTGTGCTCTACCAACTGAGCTATTCCCGCGACCCCAAGGCTGCAATTCTAGCGCGGCGTCCCACCCCGCGCAACCGCTGGTGCACCGAGCTCGGGCGTTCTGCACCGGCGTCCAGTGGAGGCGAGGGGGATCGAACCCCTGACCTCGTGAATGCCATTCACGCGCTCTCCCAACTGAGCTACGCCCCCATTACCTTTTTCCCGGCGCGCTTTCGGCCCGGCGCAACGGGCCGTCAACCTATCCCGCGCGGCAAATCAAGTCAAGGAAAAACGGCAGTCTTTCGCGATCTGCGTCGCTCGTATTACAGTAGGGTCACGCATCGATGAAGAGCTCCTTCGCTTCCGCATCCGATCCGTTGTCCGCGCCACTCTCACCGGTGGCGGTGCGACAGTTCGCCGACGATCTCTCGCTGCACGAGATCCTCGCCGCCGAATCGCCACCCGCGCGCAAACCCAGACGCCACGAGACTTCCCGCTCCCTCGGCGTGTACGACTCCGACGGCGACATCCTCGACCAGTATCTCTTTGAAGTCTCCCGCACCCCGCTGCTCACGGTGGCCCAGGAGATCGCCGTCGCCAAGCGCATCCAGCGCGGCGACGAGGATGCCATGCGTGAACTGGTCAAGCGCAACCTCCGCTTCGTGATCTCCGTCGCCAAGAAGTACCAGAACCGCGGCATGCCGCTCACCGACCTCATCGGCGAGGGCAACGTCGGCCTGATGACCGCCGCCAAGAAGTTCGACCCCGAACAGGGCGTCAAGTTCATTTCCTACGCCGTGTTGTGGATTCGCCAGTCGATCCTCGCCTCGCTCGCCCGGCAGGGTCGCACCGTCCGCGTGCCGCTCAATCGCACCGCCGACCTGTCGCGCATCATCCGCACCGCCGAAA
>JBIOIC010000102.1:0-7539 GCA_044449625.1 Gemmatimonadales bacterium
TCCGTCTCCCGACCAGCCGCGACGCGGGGTGACGCACAGCCTCCTGCGCCGCGGCGATGTCCACTCTGCAGTGCTCCACTGTGTCGATCCGTCCAATCAGATCGGGCCCCACCACGTCAACGGGGCAGGTAAGCGCGAAGCTCACCCCGACGCCCGACTCCAGCAGCCGCTCGATCGCCATCTCCCACTTGAGCCCGCCGCTCACCGGCGAGCGGGTCACCACCAGTGGAACCTCCTCGGCCTGATCCGTGATCGGCAGGAGGGCCAGGGAGAGCGCCCGGGCCAGCGCCTGCCATCCCGGCCAGCCGTCAGTCGCGTGGATGGCGGTGAAACGCCACCCCTCTTCCCGTGCCACCTCGGCAAATCCTCGCAGGAGCTCGGCATCGGCGGGAACGTCATCGCCACCGATCGAGGTGAGCGCGGCACCGCCCGTTTCGGCGAACCATCGCCGAGAGGGGGGCAACGTCGCCGGGCGACTGCCGGGAAAGGCGGCACAGCGGCGGGTGATGGCGATCTGACGTTCCGCCTCCCGTCGCTGTTCGGGAAACTCGGATGCCTCCATCGCACCGGCAAAGGCGACCTCCGCCGCCAGATAGCGCCCGGCGTCGCGCAGGATCTTCCCGCGGAGCTGGAGCGTGGCGCCGTGCGGATCAAGCGCAAAGGCGCGATCCACGGCAAGGAGCGCCCGCGAAGGCTCGCCAAGGCGCCACGCGGCGTATCCAGTCTCGTGCCAGACCAGTCCCAGGTCGGGGTCCGCCTTCACCGCCTCGTCGAGCGAGGCGAGCCCCTCCCGGTAGCGCCCCATCTCGACCTGTCCCGCACCCAGCAATGCCAGCGCGAATGCCTCTCCCGGGAACTGAGCCGCGGCCCGCTCGGCGATGAAGAGGGCGTCGTCCCGCCGGCCCTCGGACCGGAGCCACTCGAAGTATTCCCCCCACGCCCGCCGAAATCCCGGGTCCTCCGCGACGGCGGCCCGGTAGGCGTCCTCGGCTTCGGCGCCCCGGCCATCGCGCGCCAGTTGCCGCGCCCGCACCAGCCGCCGCTCCGAGGGGCTGGTGCCGAAAACGCGGAACTGGGCGGTGGAGTACATGATCGCGAATGTACCCGCGGGACCGGGGTGCGCTAGGAGGGGGGAATTTGCCGGCCACTTGCCACGCCCGCAAGCGACTGTAGCTTCGATGGGCTGAATCGATCAATCCTTCGTCGTGTTCAACCGACTGCCCATCGCCGAACTGCCTCCCCATGAATCGCGATCTCGTCACTCAGCAGCAGGACCGTCTCCTCGGTGAACTCAAGGAGTTCCTGCGGATTCCCAGCATCAGCACGCTCCCCGCCCACGCCGCCGACTGCCGCCGCGCCGCGCAGTGGGTCATCGACCATCTGCGCCGGCTCGGCTGTCCGGTGGTGGAACTGCTCGAAGGGAAGGGTCATCCCACCATCTGGGCCGAAGGGCCGAAGGTGGAGGGAGCGCCGACGGTGCTGCTCTACGGGCACTATGACGTGCAGCCCGAAGAGCCGCTGGAGGAATGGGTTACCGGCGCTTTCGATCCGACCGTCCGCGAAGGCAACCTCTACGCCCGCGGGGCGGTGGACGACAAGGGACAGGTCTTCACGCTGCTCAAGGCGTATGAGTCGGTGCTCGATGCCGGCAGACGACCGCCGCTCAACGTGCATTTCATCATCGAAGGGGAAGAGGAGTGCGGTGGCCGGGTGATCTTCGACCGGTTGAAGGCGGAGCCGTGGCGCACCAAGGCCGACGCCGTGATCGTGGCCGACATGGGGTACTACGCGCCCGGGATCCCGGCGGTGTACACCGCGCTCCGCGGCCTGGCGTACGCCGAGATACACGTCCGCACTGCTGCGAGTGATCTCCATTCAGGCGAGTACGGCGGTGTGGCGCCCAACGCGATCGAGACCATCGTGCGGATACTCTCGCAGCTCAAGGATGCCAATGGGCGCGTCAAGGTGCCGGGGCTCTACGAGGCGGTGAAGCCGCCGAGCAAGGCGGAGCTCGCGGGATGGAAGAAGCTCCCGTTCAATGAGCGGAAGTATCTGAAGACGCAGGTGACCGCCAAAGCACTCACCGGCCTGCAGCGCTACAGCATCCACGAGCGGCTCTGGGCGCTGCCGACCCTCGAGATGCACGGGATCCGCGGCGGCTTCGTGGGGGAGGGGGCCAAGACGGTCATTCCCTGCCAGGCTGTCGCGAAGGTAAGCCTGCGCCTGGTGCCGGGTCACAAGACGGCGACGGTTTATCGCCAGCTTGCGCTGGCGGTCAAGGCGGTGGCGCCGAAGTGGGCCGAGGTGAAGGTCGTTCCGCTCCACGCCGGTGAACCGGTGCAGGTGAAGGTGGATCATCCCGCATTTGGAGTCCTCGATCGCGCCTTCCTCGAGGTGGTCGGGAAGAAGACCGTCGCGGTCCGGGCTGGCGGGTCGATCCCGGTGGTCACGGCACTGGCCCAGGGGGGCGCGCCAGTCCTTCTTACCGGGATCGGCCTTCCCGATGACCGGCTGCACGCGCCGAACGAGAAGGTGACCCTGACGCAAGTCTGGGACGGGATCCAGGTCTTCGGCCGCTTCTTCGAGATGATGGCGGGGAAGTAGACGGATGGCGCATGGTCGGATGGACGCCGAGTTGGATACCGACATAACCAAAAGGCCCCGCGATTCGCTGCGGGGTCTTTCGTTTGCGGCTTTTCCGTCCATGCGCCTATCCGCCCATCCGCCTACTCCTCCGCCACCTGCTTCCCCCGCCCGAACTGCGATTCCGTGCGGGCCTGCAGTTCATCCACGCCGATGACCGCTCGCACCGAAGCGATGACCCCCGCCACCAGGTCGTCGGCCCAATAGGCGTCGGGCTGCTCGGCCTTGGGCAGCGCCTTGCCCCGCAGCTCGAGGAACTGGATGGAGGTGTTGATCCACTCCGACTGCGCCGTCGGCACCAGCGACCAGGAGCCGGTGGAGCGGAGCTCCATCTCGCTCAGCTCCTTCAGCTCCTGCTCGATTCCTGCCGTGGCCTGCTTTGACGTCAGATGCTTGACCAGGATCCGGAGCACCTGCTCCCGTTCTGATTCCTGCGGCCCCGGGAGCGGTGCGAGGTAGTGCCGCTGGTCGGCGACCATCTCCGCCAGGCGTACGCACACCGCCCGAACGGCCGGTTGCAGTGTCTTGGGCACTTCCTTGGCCCAGCTTCCCGCGGCCCGCTGTATGTCGGCCAGTCTCTCTTCGGCCAGTTGCTCCGGAGAGCGCTTCGTTCCGTCTGCCATGGTCCTAACTAAAGACAGGGGTCGGCGGGAATGCAACTGGCCGCAACCCCGTCCGAACCTTGCATTTCATCGTGGAGCCGGTTGGGCCGGCTTCGGGAGGCCTACGGGCAGGAAGTCACAGCGTGATCGACTCCTGATCCCGCGAGAAGCGGGGGCAGATCGCCGAGCTCAGCCAGTCCCGGCATCCGATCGAATCGCCGGCCCAGCGCGGCGATGATCGCCGCCTGGGTCCGTTCTTCGAGATCAATCATGGGACCACCGCTCCGCTCCACCTCCTGGGCGACCGACGTCATCTCGACGTCGGGTAGCCCGCAGGGAACGATCAGATCGAAGCCGCGCAAGTCGTTGGTGACGTTGAGCGCAAAGCCGTGGAAGGTGATCCATTGCTTCACGTGGATGCCGATGCTCGCGATCTTTCGCGAACCGGCCCAGACGCCGGTCCGGCCGGGAATCCGGGTTGCCTCGACGCCAAGTGTCGCCAGTCCGTCGATCAGGGCGCCTTCGAGTTCGCGAAGGTACCAATGGAGGTCGGGGCGGAGGCGCTGGAGATCGAGGATCGGGTAGCCGACGAGCTGGCCCGGTTCGTGGCAGGTCACGTCGCCGCCGCGCTCGACCTCGAAGACCTCGACGCCACGTGCGGAGAGCGCGTCGGCGGCGATCGGCAGACTCCCGGGCTTGGTGCTCCGGCCGAGGGTGATGACCGGCGGATGCTCAACCAGGAGCAGGAGATCGTCGCTGATGAGGCCGTCCATCCGGGCGCGGCAGAGTGAGCGCTGGAACTCCAGCGCCGCCGCATACTGCATCCGGCCCAGGTCGATCACCAGAAGCGGCTGAGTCACGCCGAGCGGCTCCAGCGCCGCAGGCTCCGGCCAAAGAGCGTTGCGCCGGCGATGTAGAGCGCGGTCATGGCGAGGAGGCCGGTCCGGCCGAAGATGGCGTTGGCGGGGAGGGTCGCCAGCGAGATCACGAACGAGAGGAAGGCGCAGACGATGGAGAGCCCGCCGCGGCGGAACCAGGAGTCGACCGGCCGGAGCACGAACCACGCGGTGAGCCCGGCGAGCGCCATCGCCCCGACGGTGCCGAAGATGAGGAGATAGAAGGCCGGCCCGGCGGACTCGGGGCCGGAGGTGCTCCCCGCGGGGTGGAGCGACTGCACGCCCCAGATGACTCCGGTGATCGCGGCGGCGCCGACGGAGACGGCAAATCCCAGCGCGCGGAGCCCGAGACCCAGGAGATCCACCCCCGGAGGGAGCGGTTCACCGGCGACGTTGTGCGGCGAGTCGTCTGTCATCTGGATATCCATTCCGTGAACGGTGAACGGCAAACGGTGAACGGGGGGCGACCACGGCCCTTTCACCGTTCACCGCTGACCGTTCACGTTGTCCCGCTAGATGTGCATCACCCGTCCCATCGAATCGAGCGCCGCCTCGGCGATCGCCTCCGACAGGGTCGGATGGGCGTGAATCGCGAGATCGACCTCTTCGACGGTGAACTCATTCTCCCGCGCGACGACCAGCTCGTGGATCATCTCGGAGGCGTGGCTCGCCACGATGTGGGCGCCGAGGATCTCGCCGTACTTCTTGCCCCGGATGATCTTCACGAAACCGTCGGTCTCGTTGGAGGCGCGCGCGCGACCATTGGCGCTCAGCGGGAAGCGCCCGACCTGATAGTCGAGCTTCTTCTCCTTGCACTGGTCCTCGGTGAGTCCGATGCTGGCGACTTCCGGATGGCAGTAGGTCACGCCCGGGACGTTGTCGTACTTGATCGGGTGCGGCTTCTGCCCCGCCAGCAGCTCGGCGACGAACACCCCCTCACGGCTCCCCTTGTGCGCCAGCATCGGCGGGCCAGCCACGTCCCCGATGGCGTAGACGCCGGGTGCCGTGGTCTCCAGAGTGGCGAAGTTCACCTTGATGAAGCCGCGGTCGGTGAACTGCACCCCCGATTCCTTGAACCCCATGTTCTCGGTGTTGACCGAGCGTCCCGCCGCCATCAGCACCCGCTCCGCCTCGATCGTTTCCTTCTGCCCCCCCGATTCGACCTCGAGGGTCACCTTGTCCTTGCCCACGGTGGCCTTCTTGACCGCGGCCCCCGCCCGGACCTCGATCCCCCGCTTCTTGTACACCTTGGCGATGGTGTCGGAGGACTCGGCGTCCTCGACGGGGAGGATCCTGGGCAGCGCCTCGATGAGCCAGACCTTGGTGCCGAAGGCGTTGAAGATGTCGGCGAACTCGGTCCCGACCGCGCCGGCCCCGACGATGGCGAGCGTCTTCGGCGCTTGTTCGAGGAAGAGTGCCTCGTCGGAGCTGATGACGAGCTTGCGGTCGAGCTCGAGCCCGATCTGGGGAATCCCCCTGGTGCGGGAGCCGGTCGCGAGCACGACGGCCTTCTGCGCTTCATACACCTCGGCGCCGACCTTGACCTTCTTCCCCGGCTGCAGCACGCCGACGCCCTTGATGACGGTGACCTTGTGTTTCTTCATCAGGAACTCGACGCCTTTCGAGTTCTGCTCCGACACCTTGCGCGAGCGCTTCATCGCGACGCCGTAGTCGAGCTTGACCGTGCCGACATCGACGCCGAGATCCTTGGCCTCGTGGGCGACGAGCCCGGCCACCATCGCGCTGTGGAGGAGCGCCTTGGTCGGGATGCATCCGATGTTGACGCAGACGCCGCCGAGCTTCTCTTTCTCGATGATGGCGGTGGAGAGCCCCAGCTGGGCCGCGCGGATGGCGCAGACGTAGCCGGCCGGCCCGCCGCCCACGATGATCACGTCGAATTGGTTCGCCACGGGGTCCCTCTGAGGGATCAGGGTTGTGAGTCGGTGAGCAGTCAGCGGTGAGAGGTGAGCGGGCGGCCGATCTGGATCTCGCCAGGGCGCCCACTCACCTCTTACCGCTCACCTCTCACCATACCAAGGCCAGCGGATTTTCCAGCAACTGCTTGAGTGTCTTCAGGAACTGCGCCCCGGTGGCGCCGTCAATCACGCGGTGATCGCACGACATCGTGAGCCGCATCGCCTTGCGGATCGTGATCTCGCCGTCCACGACCGCCGGCTCCTCGCGAATCTTGCCGATGGCGATGATCCCCGCTTCCGGCGGATTGATGATCGCCGTGAAGTGCTCGATCTCCAGCATGCCGAGGTTCGAGAGCGAAAAGGTTGACCCGGTGTATTCCTCGGGCTTGAGCTTTCGCTCCCGCGCCCGCCCGGCGAGCTCCTTCGATTCCGCCGCGATCTCCCGCAGCGACTTCTGCTCGGCGTTTCGGATGACGGGGGTGATGAGGCCGTCGGGGATCGCGACCGCCATCCCGATGTGGACCTCGTGCCAGATCCGGATATGGTCGTCCTGCCACCAGGCGTTGCAGGCCGGGTGCTGCATCAACGCCGTGGCCGTTGCCTTGATGATGATGTCGTTGAAGGAGACTTTGATCTCCCCACCCAGCGCCTTCAACGCCTCGCGCGCCTCCCACATCCGCGTCATGTCGACGTCGGAGGTGAGATAGAAGGTGGGGATCGGCCCGATCGACTGGGCCAGCCGCTTGGCGATCGTCTTCCGGATCTGGGTGAGCGGAACATCCTCGTACCCCCCGCCCGCCACGGTCGGGGCGCGCCACGCCGTCGTGGGGGGCGATACCGCCGCCCCGTCGAGGTCCCGCGCGATGATCCGTCCCGCCGGGCCGGAGCCCGCCACCGCGCCGAGGTCGACGCCGCGATCGGCGGCGATCTTCCGGGCCAGCGGAGAAGCCTTGATGCGGCCCGTGGTCGCAGGGTCGGACGGACGGATGGGGGGAGCCGCCGCGACCGGGGTTGGGACCGCCGCCAACGTCGGCGCCTTGCTCGGTTGCGCCGCCACGGGAGCGGCAGCCGGCTTCGCGGCGGGAGCGGGAGCGGCGCCATCCGGGAGCGCCTCACCCGGGGTGCCGATCCACGCCACCACGTTCGCCACCGGCACGGTCGTCCCGACCGGCACCGCCAGCTTGAGCAAGGTGCCCCCCGCCCGCGCCACGAGTTCCATCACGGCCTTGTCGGTCTCGACCTCGGCCAGGACGTCACCCACCGCGACGGCATCTCCTTCCTTCTTCTTCCATTCGACGAGGCGTCCCTCCTCCATCGTCGGGGAGAGCGCTTCCATGACGACCTTCGTAGCCATATGTGATTCCGTCTCGGTCGTGAGTCGTGGGGGGGGGGGGGGGGGGGGGGGGGGCGGGGACGGGCGGGGGGGGGCGGAAGAGGAGCGCCACCCCCACACCACCAACCCCCCCCCCCAGAACCCAAAGA
>JBIOIC010000103.1:0-7509 GCA_044449625.1 Gemmatimonadales bacterium
CATTCCAGAGCACCCAACTCTCGATCCCGAGGTCGGCGGCGGCGCGGATCTGGTCCCGGATCTCCACCGGAGTGTAGCGCGGGCGGCCCAGCGTGAAGGCCTGGAGATACGGCCTGATCCTGGCCGAGCGCGGGATCACGGCCGACCTGCGCTCGGCGTCCTGCAATGCACGGTGTACTACCTGGTACGGTTCGGTGTTCGGGTGCAGGATGTTGTAGAAGCCGCCGTAGTAGTGGCTGGGATAGACCATCGGCAGGACGACATCCGCGGTGCTCGCCAGGTCTTCCCAGACCTGTCCGATGCCGAGGTCGCGGTCGGCGCTGGCGGTCATGCCGAAGATGTCGATGGTGAAGGGCACGCCGAGCCGATGGGTCCGGTCCCGCAGGAAGGCGAGGTGGCGGGCCACCGCCGCGCGGGGGGATTCATTGTTCCGCCGCGAGATGAAGCGGGCGGTCTCCATCCGGGCGCGGGGTTCGTCGGGAAAGCGCACATAGTCGTATTGAAGTTCCCCGAAGCCGAGCTGGACCGCCTCGGCGCCGAGCTGGGCCGCGTAGACCCACACCGAATCGTTGAAGGCATCGACCCAGGCGAACTTCAGGCGATCGTGCCAGAGGCCGCCGTTCACATCACGGATCGACCACTCCGGCCGTTCCCGAGCCAGGAGCGGGTCCTTCGCGACGACGATCCGGGCGATGGGATAGATGTTGTGCTGATGTAGCACCGCGAGACGATGGCGGACGTCGCCGGCGCGGAGCTCCCGGTTGGCCCCGATCAGCTGGGCGGTGGGCACGGTGGAGCGATAGGTGAGGAAGCCGGTGTCGTCCTTGACGTCGATCACGAAGGCGTTGATCTCCGTCGTGTCGGCGAGGCGAATGAGATCGTAGAACCGCGGGGAGCCGAAGGTCCAGGCATTGAGATAGATCGCCTTGACGATCTTGGGGGGCGCGGTGACCGGCGGAGCCGGCCAGTCGAACGGGACCACCGGCGGGGGAAGCGCCACCTGGGT
This sequence comes from Gemmatimonadales bacterium, assembly GCA_044449625.1. Classification (GTDB taxonomy): domain Bacteria; phylum Gemmatimonadota; class Gemmatimonadetes; order Gemmatimonadales; family GWC2-71-9; genus CAMLHU01. Next base: position 1,007 of record JBIOIC010000103.1, read on the forward strand.
GTGCTCCCGGATCGGTGCGAAGCCGCGTAACTCGTCTCCCCATCTCGAAGGCTTCTGAGCCCGCAGGGGAGAAGCAAGAGCGAGGGCGAGGGCGGCGCAGGCCGCCAGCGGACCGGGAGTGAGGCAGCGTGGAACCCAAACTGGCATAAGCTGATACGTAAGGCCAAAGCCCCTGACGGGACAAGGGGTTGAACCCCTTTCGCGGGGGACTTAGCGTTGACCATCGGTACCGCGTGCTGGCACTTGCGACCCGGGGTCCACGACTGATGAAGCTCACGATCCAGTATTGCGTCGTCTGAAACTATGAGCCCCGAGCCGCCGGTCTGGCGGCTGAGCTCCGCAGTGAGTTTCCCGGACTTCCGATCAAGCTGATCCCGAGCTCCGGCGGCGTCTTCGAGGTGACCTTCGAGGGCGAGTTGATCTTTTCCAAGAAGATGACTGGACGCCACGCGGCACCCGGCGAGGTGATCGAGCTGGTGCGCCGGAAAAGCGGTGACTGGTAAGCGGTGTAGATTCTCCACCATGCCCTTTTCGCTCACGGCTTGCCACCCACTGTTCACCGCGTAGATGCGCCTCGCCCTCAGCACCGGTGGCGGCGACGCCCCCGGCCTCAATGCGGTCATCCGGGCCGTGGTCCTCTCGGCCCACGCCCGCGGCTGGCAGACCTACGGCATCCTCCGCGGCTTCGACGGCCTGCTGAAGAATGACGGCATCGTCACCCTCACCCCCGACAAGGTCCGGGGGATCACCCATCTGGGCGGGACGATCCTCGGCACCACCAACCGCGGTAATCCGTTCCGGTGGCCGTCGAAGGACGCCGCGGGCCGGGACGTCGAGGTGGACCGCTCCGACGACCTCATCGCCGCGTTTCAGGCCAGCGGGTTCGAGGCGCTCATCACCATTGGCGGTGACGGTTCCCTCAAGATCGGCTACGACCTATGGAAGAAGGGCTTGCCGGTCGTCGGCGTACCGAAGACGATCGACAATGACGTGAGCGGCACTCAGATCAGTTTCGGATTCGACACGGCGGTGAGCACCGCGACCGAGGCGATCGACAAGCTGCACTCGACCGCCGAGAGCCACGGACGGGTGATGGTGGTGGAGCTGATGGGGCGCGATGCCGGATGGATCGCGCTCAACAGCGGGGTCTCCGCCAGTGCCGATGTCATCCTCATTCCGGAGATCCCCTTCGACATCGAATCGGTCTGCGCCAAGATCCGGGAGCGCGAGGCCCAGGGGCGTCACTTCAGCATTGTGGTGGTGGCGGAAGGGGCCCGGCCCAAGGGCGGATCGCATCAGGTACTGGAACATTCGGGCGTGGGCACCGTCGATCGGCTGGGCGGGATCGCGGCGATGGTCGCGAAGGAGATCGGAGAACGTACCGGAAAGGAAACCCGCTCCCTGGTGCTGGGCCACATCCAGCGGGGCGGATCGCCCACCACGTTCGATCGGCTGCTCGCGCTGCGCTTCGGCGCCGCCGCGGTACGCGCGGTGGCGGACGGAGAGTTCGGAGTGATGGTGGGACTGGCCTCGCCGACGATCGTGCGGGTACCGCTGGATCAGGTCATCGGGCGGCCGAAAAATGTGCCGCTCACCTCCGACACGATCCTGACGGCGCGGGAGTTAGGGATATGCTTGGGGGACTAGCAGTCTCACCCAGTAGCTGGTAGCTGGTAGCTAGTAGCTGGTAGCTACCAGCCACCAGCTACTAGCTACCAGCTACTTCACAAACCGCTTCGGATTCCCTTCGAGCCCAGGCCACGGGCCGGTCGGGCGCCAGGTCACCGCCTGCTCGATCTGCGCCGCGAGCTCGAAATCCTTGTCGGTTAATCCACCCGCGCTGTGCGTCTGAAGCTTGACCACCACGCAGGGCCAGCTGACGGCCAGGTCGGGATGGTGATTGGCGGCCTCGGCCACGAAAGCGATCGCGCCGACGACCAGCATGGTCGAGGGCCACCCGTCGGTCTGGAAGGTCCGTATCAGCCAGCCCTCGTCGGCTCGCCACCGCGGCAGCGCCTTGAGCCGGGTGCGGACTTCGTCTCCGGTGTGAACCGGTTCCTTGCCTGGCATGGAATCCTCCTGGATCAGCGGAGTGGAAGCCGGTAGGTCGCGCTCTGGCCCGGACTCTCTTCGACCTCGATCTCGATCAGCGTCAGATGCGTGATGCCCTGGCGGTCGAACGCGGACCGCACCTCGGCGGCGAAGTATTCCGCCAGCATCTCGGCGGTCGTGTTCGAGATCGGGAGCACCGCCACGTCGCGGGCTGGGAAGACATAGCGCGCTTCGTCGAACACGGTGACGTGAAGCCGATCGCCCTCTTCGCGGATCGTCAGCTTCGGATTCCGGCCCGGGAGCAGTACCCGGTGGTCGATGGCGTCCACCATCGGCTTGGCGACATCCTTGAGGACCGCGAAGTCGAGGACGAAGAGCGCTTCGGCATCGAGGGCGCCTTCCACCGCCACGCCAACGCGGTAGTTGTGGCCGTGCAAGGCCTCGCACTTATGACCCCGGAAGGTGATGAAGTGGGCGGAGCTGAAGCTCAGGTAATCTTTCTTGACGTCCACCCGGAAGGTACCGCTCACCGGCGCCTCGCTGGAGAATGACCATGGCCCAATGGACTCAAAGATAGTGTCCGCCGGCGATAAGGCGCAGATCCGGCGCGAGGCGCTGGCGCGGCGGGACGCCGAGCCGGAACGGGCAGCGAAAGGCGGGGCGTTGCTGTCCCGGGTCGAGGCCTTGCCGGCCTACGCCCGGGCGCGCACGCTCTCAGTCTATGTGGGGGTCAAGAGCGAGGTTCCCACCCTTCCTTTGATCGAGCGTGCGCTCGCGGCGGGGAAGCGGGTTGTGGTCCCCGTGGTGGCGGGACCTGATCTTCGCCTCATCCGGGTGGACGCGGTGACCGAGCTTGCGCCGGCACCGTTCGGGCTTCTCGAGCCGAGGCCCGATGTTCGGGAGCGGCCGGAGCGCCGGGTCCAGCCGTCCGAAGTCGACCTCTTTCTCGTGCCTGGGGTGGCGTTCGACCGCAAGGGCGGGCGGCTGGGATATGGAAAGGGCTTCTATGACGGCCTGCTGGCCCGGGCCCGCGCCGGCACCGCGGCCGTCGCGCTCGCGTTCGAATGCCAGGTGGTGCCGGAGGTTCCGATGGGGCCCCGGGATCGGCATATCCCCACGTTAGTGACCGAGATCGCGGTCTACGATTTCGACGGTGTCCGCCGTCCGAGACAGTGATCTTCGAGTTCAGCTCGGTCAGTAACTCCCACTCCTTCTCTCCCAAACACTTAGCGCGTTGGCACGGATCTCGCTTTTACCCGGCCCGTTCCCTTGACCGGAGGATGATGATGCGTGCCACCCAGCTGCTGGGCATCGGTGCCCTGACCCTAGGTCTTCTCGCTCCCCGCACCGTCAGCGCCCAGCATGTCCGTGTGGGCACCCGTGCGGGGCGGGGCGCGTTCACCGGCCGAGTGATCGTTGGTGAACATTACGATCACTTTGGTCATGCCCGGCTCGATGTTTCGAGGCGCCCCGTCCGCACCTACCGTTCCTATGCATATGGGTACGGTTATCAGCCCGCCCCTCGGGCGGTGTTCATCCAGCGGTTCGGGGCACCTTATGGGCGGGCGTGGGGATGGTGGACCAACCGCGGCTTCGTGCGAGTGATGGTGTGGGAGGACGACGCCGGGAACTATTACGACTACGCCGATGCCGGTCGGCCCAACCTGCGCGAGGTGACGGTGTACGAACGTGACGGGCGCTACTACCAGCCGGCGGTTGCCGATGAGGGCGCCGATCCGGTCGACCGATAGATCCACCCAATCTCCGAGCGCCACCCGGCGCCAGTGTTCATAGATCGAACTCCCCGTCAGTGATGGCGGGGAGTTCTGTTTTCTGCTTGATTACGCGCGTGCTCCCCGCGCGGAACCATCAGCTCCCGCTTGACCTCGAGGCGTTCCGCCAGGCCCGTCATCCCCACGGGCGGGTGATCGTCATCGCTCCCACCCGCGCCGCCTGCGAGACCATCGAGCTCGCCCTCGGTCTCCATCTCGACACCGTCCTCGAACGACAGCACGGCCCCGACCTTCGCCGCCTCGCGGCGGGGAGCGGGGGTTTCGGCATCGTCGCCGGCACCGGCACCGGCAAGACGCTCGGTATCCGGCCCATCGCCGAGAGCATCTTGCGGGAGCCGCTCCGAGTCGGAGTGGTGAATCGGGAGCGCGAATCCACGCCCGAGACGCCGACGTGGAACGTGGTCATCGTGACTACGGGGATCGCCCGGCGCTGGTTCGAGGATCATCTCATTACCGAGCGCGACACGGTGATCGTCGATGAGATCCATCAGACTTCGGCCGAGCTGGAGCTCTGTCTGGCCCTCGGCAAACGGGCTCGCTGCCGCTTCATCTGGCTGAGCGCGACGGTCGACCCGGCGTTCTACGCCCGCTATCTCGAGAGCGCTGACGTGATCGAGAGCTCGGCTTTCGATCCGGCGCTGCGGGCCAAGGTGCAGGTACAGTCGATGCGGGTGGCGGAATACCTCGACGACAAACAGGTCCGGCGGCTGATCCGGGAAAAGCGCGGCGTGGCGGTCTTCGTCCCGACCCGCGCCGAGGTCGAGCAGCTGGCGGGTGGCCTCGGAGAACGGTGGCCCAAGCTCTCGGCGGCGTTCTACCACGGCGGCGAGCCAATCCGGGTGATCCGCCCCTTTCTCGAAGGGGAGATCGAGCGGCCGTTCCTCCTCGCGATGACGGCGGCGGGGCAGTCGGCGCTCAACCTGCGCGGACTTGATACGGTGATCATCTACGACGCACGCTACGGGAATGTGGTGGATCGGGGCCGGAACGTCCTGCACCGGATGTACCTCGGTGCCAATGAGATTCTCCAGATGGCGGGGCGGGTCCACGGCCGGGTCAAGGACGGGGAAGTGGTCATCCTCTCCGATCGCGATCTCGTCTTCGAATCGCTGCGGCCGACGCCCCCCGAGTTCCAGCTCGGCGGCGACGCCGAGCGGGTGGCAATCACTTGCGCGGCGCTGGGGGTGGACGCACGGGACCTCGATCTTCCGGTGCCGCTCGACCGGACCGCGTACGTACGGGTGGTGCGGGATCTCACGGCGCGCGGCCTCATGGCGGAGGGGAAACTCACGCCGTACGGGCGCCAAGTGGAGGCAATGCCGGTCGAACGGGCGTGGGGAGAACTGCTGGTCCACGCCGATCCGGCGATCATGCCGGTGGTCGCGGTCTGCGCCAACATCGACAGCCTGCATCGGATGACGCGCGAAGAGCGCGATCTCCACGGCGTGACGGTGCGCGGCAGTGACCACCTGACCGCGTACAATCTCTACGCCGAGGCGGTGAACCAGCACGGCTACGTCGGCGAGGTGTACGGCTTGCCGCGGCACCTCTTCGAGGATGGGTTGGAGCAGTGGGCGGAACGGCGTGGCGTGCTCGTCAAGGCGATCGAGGACATCGCCCTCGGGGCGGCCTCGGTCTTCCGGGCGGTGGAGCTGCCGCTGCCGAAGACACTGCCGCTCGCCGACCGTGAGATCCAGCGGCGCTGGGGGGATCTCCTGGCCACGGTGATGCCTTTCGATCTCGTCCTCGACGAGCACACCGCCGATGGGCAGGAGGCCCGCGTATCGAAGACCTCGGTGGCGGGGAGCTGGGGCGCGGTGGCGGGGAACCTGCGCTACTTCGGCGACCGGTTCGGTACACCACGCGCGTCGATCGAAGGGACGACGATCTCCTACGATCAGATCCGGACCCACGCGACGTGGGATCGCGCGCGGGTGGTGATCACCGGACCCCGCAAGCACCAGCACCTCGCGCTGACGCGGAAGCTCACCTACTTCGGCTTCGGCTTGGAGGATGGGCTGGAGGAGATCAAGGGGGAGATCCCGCCGCCATATCGCGCCGCCGCATACGCCGCCCTGACAGAAGCCCTGCTGGCCGGCGAGACGGTACATCCGCGCCAAGGGGCCCTCCGCCGCGCGTCTCAGGAACTGGACGAGCTCTGGCGGCGCTCCGGCGGGATGCTCACGGCGGCATCGCCGGAGTCGCGGCGAGCGTTGTTGGAGCGGCAGCTCGACGGCATCGCCAGCTGGCAGGAGTTCCTCGAGCGTCGCCTCGCGCTGGAATCGGCCGACGTGGTCGATCCGATCGAGCGGCAGCGGTTGCTCGCGCTGCCATCGTCGGCACGAGTGCTGGGTGATACGGTGCCCGTGGATTACGAGATCGAGCCGGAGGTGGGCGGAGTGGTGCGGCTTCGGCTTCGTGAGGGGCAGGCCCGGCGGTTGCAGGAGCGCGAAGTGCCGCCCTTCGACCGGCCGGTGCGTTTTGCCGTGACGCGGGGAAACCATCCGCCGATCTTGTCCGGATCGCTCGGCGCGCTCCGCGAACAGCTGCGGGAGCAGGGAAAGTCCCATTCCGGGCGGCGGCACCCGAAACCGCCGAGGCATCGGCGGAGATAGACGATGTGATCTGGGGGAACGGGGGTCGCACCGAGGGGTTCCG
>JBIOIC010000104.1:0-7437 GCA_044449625.1 Gemmatimonadales bacterium
GAGGGGCCCGATCGCGCCGAGCACGAGGGCCTGATCCTGGGCCGCTTCCCGGGCGAGCCGGGCAGAGCCGGCGTTCAGCGCCTCGGTCTCGTCCGCCAGGCCGTAGTGCGCCAGCTTGAGCGGATTGGCGCCAAAGGTGTTGGTTTCGATCAGTTCCGCGCCGGCCCGGACGTACTCGGCGTGGATCTCCCGCACCAGGTCGGGACGGAGCCGGGAGAGCTCGTCATAGCAGACATTGAGGAAAGCGCCGCGGGCATAGAGCATCGTGCCCATCGCCCCGTCGGCGGTGTGGGCCCGGCCATCGTTCAACAATTGATCGAGTGTCATCACTTGCCGTTCCCCGGTGACCCGCGCCCTGTGACCTGCGTCCTCTCATACGCCAGGTTCGACGCCAGCCACCGCTCGATCTCGGCTGCCGGCATCCCCTTCCGGCCGGCATACTCCTCCACTTGATCGCGGCCGATCTTGCCGACTCCGAAGTAGCGCGCCTCTGGACGCCAGAAGTAGAGTCCGCTGACCGCCGCGGTCGGAAGCATCGCGCACGACTCGGTGAGGGTGATCCCCGCCGCGCGTTCGGCGTCGAGCAGGGTGAAGATGGTGCGCTTCTCGGTGTGATCGGGGCAGGCGGGGTAGCCCGGCGCCGGGCGGATACCTTGATACGCTTCACGGATCAGCGCGTCGTTGTCGAGCGCCTCGTCCTTCGCGTAGCCCCAGAACTCCCGCCGCACCCGTTCGTGGAGCCGCTCTGCCAGCGCCTCGGCCAGCCGATCTGCCAGCGCCTTGGCGAGAATCGACTGATAGTCGTCGTGCGCCGCGTCGGCGGCGGCGACCAGCTGGTCGAGCCCGTGGCCCGCGGTCACGGCGAAGGCGCCGACGTAGTCGACCTGCCCGCCATCGGCGGGGGCCACGAAATCGGCGAGTGCCAGCTGGTGACGGTCGGTCCCCTTCGGCGTTTGTTGCCGCAGGGTGTGGATGACGGAGCGCACCTCGCGGCACGATTCATCGGTAAAGAGGGCGATGTCGTCCTCCCCCTGGCGCCGCGCCGGGAAGAAGCCGAAGACCGCGCGGGCCTCGAGCGCCTGCTCCCGCAGTATCCGGTCCAGCAGCGTCCGGGCGTCGGCGTAGAGGCTCCGGGCCGTCTCTCCCACGGCGGGGTGATCGAAGATTCCGGGAAAGCGGCCCTTGAGTTCCCAGGTCTGGAAGAACGGCGTCCAGTCGATCCGCTCGACCAGTTCGGCGAGGGGATAGGGCGCGAGCGTGCGGACGCCGAGGAACGTGGGGCGCGGAGGAGCGATGGTGAAGTCGACGATGGCGCGGCGGGCGCGGGCCTCGGCCAGCGACGGGCGGGGTCCGGCGTCGCGGCCGCTTCGTTCTTCGCGCAGGATCCGATACTCCTCCGCCGTCGTGATGGTGAAGGCGTCGCGCTTGGCGGGGTTCAGCAGGGTGCTTGCGACCGCGACCGCCCGCGACGCGTCGGAGACGTGGATGACAGGCCCCGCGTATCGGGGCGCGATGCGCGAGGCGGTGTGCGCCCGCGAGGTCGTGGCGCCGCCGATGAGGAGGGGGATGGTGAATCCCTCGCGGTCCATCTCCGAGGCGACGAAGGCCATCTCTTCGAGCGAAGGGGTGATGAGGCCGCTCACCCCGATCAGGTCGGCACCCTGCTCCCGCGCGGCCTCGAGGATGCGGGAGGCCGGCGTCATCACGCCGAGGTCAGTCACCTCGTAGTTGTTGCACTGCAACACCACGCCGACAATGTTCTTGCCGATGTCGTGGACATCGCCCTTGACGGTGGCCATCACGACCTTGCCGGCAGGGCGCGCGTTTGGGTGCTTCGCCTTTTCGGCCTCGAGGTAGGGGATGAGGTGCGCCACTCCCTGCTTCATCACCCGGGCGCTCTTGACGACCTGCGGCAGGAACATCTTCCCCGCGCCGAAGAGATCTCCCACCACATTCATTCCCGCCATCAGCGGCCCTTCGATCACGTCGATCGGATGACTCGCGAGCTGGCGCGCCTCTTCCGTGTCGGCCACAATGAATTCGTTGATACCGTGAACGAGCGCGTAGGTGAGTCGTTCGCCGACCGGGAGCCGGCGCCACTCCTGATCCACCGGTGCGGCAGCTCGGCCCTGGGCTGAGGCGGCGACCGCGAGCATCCGTTCGGTGGCGTCGGGGCGGCGGTCCAGGACCAGGTCCTCCACCCGCTCCCGCAGATCGGGCGGGATGTCCTCGTACATCGGGAGCGCGCCGGCGTTGACGATCCCCATGTCCATCCCCGCCTGGATGGCGTGATAGAGAAAGACCGTGTGGATCGCCTCGCGTAACGGATCGTTGCCGCGGAAGGAAAATGAGAGGTTGCTCAAGCCCCCGCTCACGTGGATATACGGCAACTCAGCCTTGAGCCGGCGGGTCGCCTCGAGATAATCGAGGGCGTAGCGGGCGTGGATCTCGATCCCGGTGCCGATCGCGAAGATGTTGGGGTCGACGATGATGTCCTCGGGCGTCATCCCCGCCCGGTCGATGAGCAGCCGGTAGGCGCGGGAGCAGACGCTTACCCGCCGTTCGACGGTGTCGGCCTGCCCCTGTTCATCGAACGCCATGACGATGACGGCGGCGCCGTAGCGGCGCGCGAGGCCGGCCTGGCGCAGGAACTCCGCTTCCCCTTCCTTGAGGGAGATGGAATTGATCACCGGTTTCCCCTGCACGTTCTGCAGCCCCGCCTCGATCACCGACCACTTCGACGAATCGATCACCACCGGCACCCGGGCGATGTCCGGTTCCGAGGCGAGGAGGCGGAGGAACCGCTCCATCGCGGCGGGAGAGTCGAGCATCGCTTCGTCGAAGTTGATGTCGAGCATCTGGGCGCCGCTTTGCACCTGCTGCCGGGCGACCTCGAGCGCGGCGGCGTAGTCGCCGGCCTCGATCAAGCGCGCAAAGCGCCGGGAGCCGGTGACGTTGGTCCGCTCCCCGATGTTCACGAAGAGGGTGTCCGGGCCGAGGGTGAACGGTTCGAGGCCCGCAAGCCGCAGTCGGCGCTCGATGATCGGCGGCCGCCGTGGCGCGATCCCGTGGACCGCGTCGGCGATCGCCCGGATGTGGTCCGGCGTGGTGCCGCAGCACCCGCCCACGATATTGACCAGCCCCTGCTCCGCGAACTCCCGGATCGTCGCGGCCATCGCGTCGGGGGTCTCGTCGTAGCCGCCGAAGGCGTTGGGGAGCCCCGCATTCGGATGGACCGAGGTGAAGACGGAGCTGACCCGGGAGAGCTCCCGCACGTGCGGGGCGAGCTCCCGGGGGCCGAGGGCGCAGTTCAATCCTACGGTGAGTGGCCGCGCGTGTGCGATCGAGATCCAGAACGCTTCGGCGGTCTGGCCCGAGAGAGTCCGTCCGCTCCGGTCGGTGATCGTGGCCGAGATCATGACCGGGACCCGGGTGCGCCGCGCGGCGAGCTCCTCCTCGATGGCGAAGAGCGCCGCCTTGCAGTTCAGGGTATCGAAGATCGTCTCGACCATCAGGAGATCGGCGCCGCCATCGAGGAGTCCGGCGGCGTTCTCCCGGTACGCGGCGACCAGCTCGGCGAAGGTGACCAGCCGGGCGCCGGGATCGTTCACATCGGCGGAAAGTGATGCCGTGCGGTTAGTGGGGCCGAGGACGCCGGCCACAAAGCGGGGACGGGAAGGGTCGCGCCGCTCGAATGCATCGGCGGCCTCCCGGGCCAGGCGCGCGCCGGTGATGTTGAGTTCCAAAACGGAGGCGCCGAGGCCATAGTCGGCCTGGGAGATCGCGTTGGAGTTGAAGGTGTTGGTCTCGATGATGTCGGCGCCGGCGCCGAGATAGGCGGTGTGCACCGCCCGGACCGCGTCGGGGCGGGTGAGGGAGAGGAGATCGTTGTTGCCGCGGAGATCGACCGGGTGGTCGCGGAAACGGTCGCCGCGGAAATCAGTCTCGGTGAGTTCGAGCCGTTGCAGCATCGTCCCCATCGCGCCATCAAGGACGAGGATCCGCTCGTGGAGGAGGCGGGAGAGGGTGTCGGTGCGGCGAGAGGTCATTGGTCGTTGGTCATTGGTCGTTCAGTTCAAGTACGTCATCCCGAGCGAAGCGAAGGATCGGCCCGCTTACTGATCGATCCTTCGGTCGCCCTGCTCCCTCCGGATGACGTGTCCCGGTCGTACCACGCACCTCGTACCTCAAAACAAATACCCCGAAGCCAAAAACGGCTCCGGGGTTCGGGGGCGTTTTAGCTGTTGATTAACGTGGCCGCAAGCGCGCGCAAATCGCCACGAGGATCGGTTGTGGATGGGAATATAGGGAGTTGTTGGTCAGTAGCTAGTAGCTGGTAACGCGTGATGGGTGACGAGTATCGCGTGATGCGTATCGCGTACGGCCTCGGAGGCGTACATCGTCATTCCGCGGCACGCGTCACCCTTCATCGCGCTCGGAAGAGGCGCAGCACGCAGTACGCGTCACCCGTCACGCAGCACGGCCTCAAAGCCGCGCCAGAAGCCCCAGCAGCAATCCCCGCACCACCCAGAGGATGAACCAGGCGGCGATCGGGCTCACGTCGAATATCCCGATCGTGGGGATGAGGCGTGCGAGCGGCGCCACCAGCCAGTCGGTCAGCTGATAGGCGGGGCGCATCCAGCGGGTCCAGCGGCCGACGCCGAACCAGGCACCGACCACGCGAACGAGCAACGCCACGATGAGGATATCGTAGGCGGTGGTGACGAGGAGCGCGATGATGCCGATCGGTCCGGAGGCGACGGCGAAGCGGAGGGTGTACACGGCGTCCACGACCCACTGGACCAAGCTCAGGAAGGCAAGTCCGCCGAGGGCGACGAGACCGAGGAGCCACCAGGGGGCGGTGACGGGGTTGCCGCCGGCCGCGGCGAGACGCCGTTCGATGGGATGGAGGAGAGGATCGCTGCCGCGGCGGATGAAGCGGGCCCAGGGACCGAAGGGCCGGAGCCTTCCCCGCCGCACCGCCCAGTTGGTCAGGGCGACGGTGAGGGCGAGCAAGGCGGCCACCAGGATGGCGGCCCGCAGTTCAGCCACCTACGGTGAAGTCCTGGGGTGTGCCGTCGGCCAGCGCGCAGGAGACGGTGTACGGCCCGCCGTTCAGCATCGAGTCCTCCAGCACCTTGTTGGTTCCGGAGCAGGCGGTGACGGCGTGGCCCTCGGTTTGCCGGAAGGCGACGGTGACCGTCGGCACCTTGCCGTGGAAGGTCACGCGCCGCACCGTCGTGCGGGTGAGGCTGTCGATCCCCATCGCGGGGAAATTACGGGGGAATTCGCCGAAGTGGGCGCTGCTGTAGTTCATGATGCGGTCGACGAGGTCGAACAGTTCGTGGCCGAGCTGCTTCGCTTCCGCCTGGGCCTTGGCATCGTTGGCCGTGGGGGTGGCGGTTGACGCATCGGGCGTCGCCGTCGAATCCGTCGCGGAAGCGGCGGGCTTCGGTTTCCCGCACGCAGCGAAGAGAGCGAGGACGAGGAAGAGCGGCACCGGTCGCATGGTCATTCCATCGCGAATTCGCGGTTGAACACGACCTCGAACGCAAACGTCTTGGCCCGGCTCCGGGTCTCGATGAGATCGCAGATCCGCTGGAGGCGCTCGGGGATCTGCAGGATCTTCTCCTGCGCCTTCTTCCCCAGCTCACCCAGGCCGGTCAATTTCTCGATCTTCCAGTGCCGGATCTGTTCCTGCACGATCCGCAGGTAGTCCCTCGGTCCGTAGATCCCCGACCGGCGGATGACGTCCGCCAGATCGCGGAAGCCGGGGACGGTATGTCCTGGCATATCGATGGCCGGAAGGATGAATGACGCGGAATGCAGCGCCTCGTCGGGGTCGCGCTCGAGGATTTCACTGAAGATGGTCCGGTAGAAGGAGAAGTGCCGGGCCTCCTCGCTCGCCACGTTGGCCAGCACCTCGCCCATGACCGGTTCGTATTCCGCGCAAAGCTTCCCGGTGTTGGCGTGGCTCACCTGGGTGGCGCGCTCCTGCACCGTGGTGTAGGCGAAGACCCGGTACGGGTCCCGGTCCCACTCCGGGTGGAAGCCGTTCCGGATATAGTTGAACTGGAGCTCTTCGAGCTTGCGTTGGTCGACCAGACGAGTGTCCCGGATGTAGTCGTGGAGGATGGCGCCATGCCGATCCTCCTCCGCGGTCCACATGTTGTTCCAGGCGCGCCAGTGGCTGTCATCGCCGAGGTAAACGGCGAGAAGCCGGTGGAAATGGGGCAGCCCCTCTTCGGTCAGCAGGTTCAGAGAGAGAGCGGCCCGGGCCGCGGTCGGGATCCCGTCGGCGAGCTTCCGAAGATTGGCGAGGTGGGCGTCGGGATCTTCCCCCGGCTTGGCCCCGAGGAGGTCGTGAGGAAACCAGAGCGGACGCTTCGCCTCGTGGGCGGCCATCAGCTCCCGGACCTTGAGTTCGAGATCCTGCAGGACCTCGACTTTCGTAGCGAGCGCGCGGGCGCCGTCGGTGAGGGTCATACCGGAAACTTGCCCTCCGGAGCGCCATTTCGATAGTCCCCGCGCGGCCGCGCCCTCCCCGGCGGGCTCCGGTTACCCGGCCGCCGGCGCGGCCAGCCGCTTTTCCATCAGAACCCACGCCCCTCGGCCCACATAGTCGTCCCGGCGCACGACCTCGTGCCAGCCCAGATCTCCGTACACGCCGGCCGAATCGAAATCGTTGGTCCAGAACTCGGCGAGGTGCGCACCGGCGCCGATCGCCCGGTGTTCGAACGCCTCCAGCAACCGGAGCCCGTAGCCGATATGCTCCTGATCCTCCTCCAGGGCGAACTCGAGCAGATGGGCCACGCCGCCGCGGAAATAGAAACGGACGCCGCCGACCCAGTCGCCCACATCGTTGCTGAGGATGAGATAGCGGTCTTGATATGAAAGCTCGGCGCCGTTCGACCGATCCTGGCGCTCGACGAGCTCGGCGAACCAGGCGCTGAACTCCTCGCCTTGGTCCATGTCACGGATGATCAGTTCCCCCAAGGGGAGCCTCCGATGCGGGCGGCCGGACGGGGGGACCGGGCGCGCGACCTTCCGAGCTTCCGCAAGGGCGGTGCCAGCGGATCGCGGCGACGATGCCGACAACCCCAGATCGTTGTGTGTCAATGAGTTGCTGTCAGGGTGCGAAGCGCGAGGTACGAGGCAGGAGGAGGCGAGGCGGGTTGCCGAACGCCACTGTGTCAGGCGGCGTGCCGGCAGCTCCGCTTGATCGGGGCCACTTCACCGCAGTTGATCGACTCCGCCATTCCCTTCGCGATGGTCCCGCAGGCGGTGGCCTGCGCAGAGTGGGCGGCCTCCGCTTCGGTCGCGGCGGTGGCGGTGGCGCAGTTGGTGGAACCGTTGAAGGCGACACAAACATCGCACGCTTCCCGCTGGGCGGAGAGGGTGGAGTAGAGCAGGAGGGCGGCAAAGGCCGCGACTACC
>JBIOIC010000105.1:0-7357 GCA_044449625.1 Gemmatimonadales bacterium
GATCTCCCAATTCGACCAGACCACCCCGCCCGCCGTTCCCCGCTCCGGATACCCCGCCAGCGTCATCCTGAGATCGGTCCAGTGCACGCGCCATCCATCTCCGATGAGCCTGGCGTACGGCTCGTCGAAGCCGGTCTGACAGCGCACCCCGACGAGACCGAGGCCCGCCTTGTGGGCCAGCCACTGCGTGGCCAGGAGCAGACGATCGAAGGCCTCGAGATCGCGGGCCACCAGCTTCAACACCCGAAGCTCCTCGCTTGACCGGCCATCGGCGAGGGGCGCGCAATGGCAGAGCGCGAAGCCGAGGACGCCGCCGTCCCCCTCGATGATGACGGTATCGCCCAACGCGAGGCGTTCTGTAAGTTCGATCTCGCGGGTGAAGTCGACGCCGGGAATGAGGGACACACTGAGGGCGCGGCAGGCCGCGAGGAGCTCGGCACGCCTGCCCCCGGTACGGGAGAGCAGAAGGGGCTCAGGAGGGCGGCGGCCGAGTTCCTTCAGGAGGGTGACCGTGAGGCGGCCGGGGCGGAAGCCGAGCGCGCTGTAGAAACCGATGTTCTCGACGGTGCGCGGCATCGTTTCCAGGCCAAGGGTCGCGACCCCCTGGGAGCGGAGCCAGTCGATCCCCGCCTGCACCACCCGGCGGCCCTCGCCGCGGCCCTGGCGATCGGGGCGCACGGCCAACGGCCCCATCCACCCCTCGGAACCGGAACGGTGCACCATGTTGAACGCGGCGATCTTGCCGGCTTCGTCACGCCAGATCAGGGCGCCATTGCCGCCATCTTCGATGGCGTAACGCCAGATCATCGGGTTGAGGAAGGGGACCCGCATCCCGGAGAGCCCGTCGCGCCGGTAGCGGTCGGTGAAGGCGTCGGAGAAGACGCGGTTCAGCGCGTCGATGTCGCCGACGGCGGCCGCCACCGGCCCGGCGAGCGGCGCCGGATCAGGCCGCCAGCCCATCACCGATCTCTCCCTGGTCGTCCGCGACATGCGCGGTACCGGCGGCGGTGTCGTACGAGACGCGGAGCACTCGATCGAGCCCGTCCCGCAGCGATTCGATGTGGGTGATGAGGATGACCTGGGGGAAGCGGTCGGCGAGACCGCGCAGGAGATCCAGCACCGCGCCGCGATGCTCCTCGTCGAGGGAGCCGAAGACCTCGTCCAGCACGAGGAGTGACAGGGGCTGGCCCGCCCGGTCGGCGATCATCTGGCTGATCGCGAGCCGGAGGGCGAGGTTCACCACGTCCTCCTCGCCGCCGGAAATCACCGGCTTCGCCTCCCCATCCTCCACCAGCGTCGCGCGATAGTCCTCATCGAGCTCGAGGTCGGTGTAGCGGCCGCGGGTGAGATCCCGCAGGAACTGGGAGCCGATCTCCGAGAGTTCGGGGCGGAGCTGGGCGTTCAAGTCGGTGCGGAGGTCGCTGAAGGCGCGGTCGAGCTCTTCGCGGAGCGCCGCGTCCCGTCGAGTGACCCGCACCTCTTCTTCGCGCGCGGCCCGCTCCTCCCGCCGCTGCTGCACCCGCCGGCGTTCATCCATCGCGGCATCCCAGGCGTAGCGCGCCCGCTCCAACCTGAGTTGCGCCTCCTGCCGTTCCTTGTCCGCCGCCTCGACGGCGGCGCGCGCCGCGGCGAACAGCTCTTCCCGGAAGCCGGTCGCATCGAGCTCGGTCTTCATCACCTTCGCCTGCGCTTCGAGTTCACTCAGCGCGCGTTCCGCCCCCTCGGCCTCCACCACGAGCGCCTCGGCCCGATCCGCCGCGCCCCGGAGACGCGCCGCCTCGACCTCCACCGGGGCGAGCGTCCGCACCTGATCACGGAGGGTGCGGTGACGATCGGGATCGTAGCTCGACGCGGGACCGGCGATCGCCCCTTCCAACTCGGCGATCCGCCGGTCCTGCTCCGCCAGCTCCCGGTTGAGCGCGGGACGTTCCTGGCTTCGCGCCTGGAGGCGTCCCTGTTCGGTGGTCGCCTCGCCAAGCGCCCGCTCCAGCTCGGCGCGGGCCTGCTCCGCGGCCGTCAGATCCGATGGCTCCAGCCGGAGCTGGACCTCGCGCTGCCGATAGTACTGTCCGTTCGACGTGATCGCCTCGAGTTGACGGGTCACGACCCCGTAGACCTGATCGTAGTGATCGCCGAGGGGCCTGCCGCAGGTCGGGCAGTCCCCCGCCACGCCCGCGGCTTCGAGACGCTCCTTCTGTTCCTGCGCCGCCTCGTGCTGCTCCAGGAGATCGCGCAGCTTGGTCTGCACATCCTGCTTGTCCCGGACCCAGGCGTTGCGAAGCTCCTCGGCCTGTCGGGTTGCGTCATCGAGCTGCGTCCGAACTGTCGACACCTGCGCGGCGGCCTGCTGCACCAGGCCGTCGGCCGGGAGCTGGGCGATCCGCTTCTGGATCCCTTCCCGCCGGCTCCGCACTTCGGTGAGCGTGGTGACGGCGCCGTTGCGCACCGCCTCCGCCTCGGCCAGACGATCGAGGGCTTCGAGCTCCACTTTGAGGCCGGGCAGCGAGGCCAGCGCCGCTTCCAGCGGGGCGAGCCGGGTCTTCGCGGCAACGGCCTCCGCCAACTGCCGATCGATGAGCTGGAAACGGTCGCGCGCTTCGGCCACCTTGTGCTCCGCCAGGCGGAGATCCCCGGTCAGGGCAACGACCCGTTCGCGCAGCGCCGACAGTTCCGCCGCCCGCGGCCGCACTTCATTCAGCTTGGCCTCCGCCGCTTGCAACGCCGACTCCGCCGCGCCGGCGTCCTTGACCGCCGCGTCCAGCCGCTCGCCGGCGCGGATCTCATCCGCTTCGATCGCCGCCGGATCGGGGAGTCCCGACTCCAGCCCTTGCAACCGGCCGCGGAGCGAACTCCGTTGCTCCTTCAACAAGTCCTGCGCCCCGCGCAGCCGCTCGTAGCCGAGCACGCGATTCAGGAACTCGGCGCGGGCGGGGCCGGTCAGCTCCGCCATCACCGCCAGTTCCTTCTGGCCGGTGAAGTAGGTGTTGAAGAACTCGGAACGGACCATCCCGAGGAGCTGCTGCAGCCGTTCAGTCACCGTCTGCAGCGAGTTGGCGATCGGCGCCGCGTCGGCGTCCTGGTGCAGCTCGGCGTTGCTCAGGGTGCGGGCGACGCGGTATTGGTGGGCCCCGAGGGCAAAATCGAGTTCGACCCGGACCGGCGAGCGGGGTGGCGCGCCGCGACGGCGGATCGAATCGCGATTGCCGCGGACGGCGGGGACACCGTAGAGCGCGAAGGCGATCGCTTCGAGGAGCGTTGACTTCCCCGCCCCGTTGGGCCCGATGATCCCGGTGAGCCCGGGGCCGAGGACAAGTTCGGTGTCCTCGTGCTGGCGGAAGTTGACGAGACGGAGGCGGGTGATCTGCATCAGCTGGCCGCGAAATCGCGTTCGGCGGCGTCCACCAGATCGCCTCCGACGGTAACGAAGGCATCGCGGTCAATCCCGGTGGGCAGGGGACGACCGCCAAGGTATTCGCGCACCACTTCGCTCAAGGTGGCGCGGCGGCCGGGCGTGCCGGTGCCGATCTCACGCGAACTCTCGGGACGCCGGAGATCGAGCTGGAAATGGAGGGCCGCGGCCTTGTACTCCCGGAGCTTGACGTGATCCAGCTCGCGCCCGACGTGCCGCGGAATGTTCCGCACCACCAGCCGCACGATCTGATCGGCAATCCCGCCACTGATCCCCCCGACCCGCTCGGCGATGAGCCGGTTCACCTCTTCGCCGCTCTTCCCCTCGGCGTCCACCGCGGGGAGGTCGTAGACCCGACGGGCGAGGGAGATCGCCTGGGGCTGGACCTGGCCGGTGCGGAGATCGGCGAGGAGCCACCCTTTGCCGACGGCGCTTCCCTGGCCCGCCTTCCGCCGCGCTCCCTCCTCGGCGAGTTCCCCCCAGGGGTTGGAGCTCACATAGTCGAGGGATCCGGAATACCAGACCCGCGGCGTCACCGCGGTCTGTACGTGGTAGTGGCCGAGGGCGACGTAGGTCCACCCCTCGGCGGAGTAATCGGAGGGACCGAGGAGGGCGCCGCCGTACTCGGTGGTGGAGCGATCGGCGGGGAAGATCCCCTCGACCTCACCGTGGAGGATCAGGACCTGGAAGAGTTCATCCCCTTCGGGGCGGAGCGCGGGGCGGGGGGATTCCATCAGCGATTGATGGGGCACCGCGAGGACGCTGAGGTTCCCCTCGGGGTAGACCAGGCGGCGGGGGCCATCGGCCGCGACGTCGACCCCGATCTCCTCGAAGAGCTTCAGGATCGAGCCGGTCTCCGAGGAGCGGGGGGTGTCGTGATTCCCCGCGACAAGGATGATGGGGGTGCGGGGGAGCGCTTCGCGGAGGCGCTGGAACTGACGGAAGGCGAAGACGATGGCGGCATTGGTGGGACGGACGGAGTGGAAGAGATCGCCGGCGACGATGATGCAGTCGGGGGCGGCGGCGATCACGCCATCGACCGCCGAGCGGAAGGCGTTGGCGACGTCGGCTTCACGCTGGTTGATGCCGTTGGCATTCTGGCGGTGATACTGCCGGAAGCCCAGGTGGAGGTCGGCCAGATGGGCGATGCGCACATACTAAGGATAGGGGTTCGGAGGGGCCTCGGAAAGGCGGGGCGCCGGGAACCGTCCCGAGCGGTGCGAGGGACCTGCCCCGCCAAACCCGTAGCCGTTTGACGGTTGATTGACCTGATCCGGTCAATATCCCCCATGACCGCCGACCAGTACTGGGTCTACCTGCTCGCCAGCCGATCTCGCCGGCTTTACGTCGGCTCGACCTCGAACATTCTACGGCGCGTGATGCAGCATCGGGATGGTCGGGGCGCCGAGCATTGTCGTAAGTACTCCATCGACCGCTTGGTCTACTTTGAAACCGCCCCCTCGCATCGGGAGGCACTCGCACGCGAACGGCAGGTCAAGTCTTGGAGTCGAGCCAAGAAGGTCACACTGATCGAGCAGGTCAATCTGGGTTGGCGAGATCTGGCGGTCGACTGGCTCCCGAAACGCGGGGAGTAGGTCCCTCACTTCGCTCGGGACGGTTCCCTGCACCAGCCCGCCATCCCGATGGCCCTACGCATACGGGTCCGCCGCCCCCTTGACCGGTGTCACCCCGCGAGTCGGTGCTGGCACCTCACGCCCGACATGTTTGCCGAGCTGGGCCTTGAAATAGGCGAGCGCATTGTCGGGGCGGGCGCGGCGGGTGGCGTTCAACGCTCGGCGCACATCCTCCTCGCGGCGACCGTGGATCAGTTCCGCCACGGCATCCTTCCCGACGCTCCGGTCGAGGCCTTTGAGTTGTCGCGCCACCGCCTCGGCGAAGGGAAGATCGGGCGACGGGGGGAATCGTTCGACGCCATCCCGTCCCGAGAGCACTGCCGGACGGGGGAAGCGGACGAAGATCGGCTGGGTAAAGTGCGGATGGCGGAGCATCAACTCCCCCTTCGGCAGCCCGGCCAGCTTGCTCTTGATCGCCGGAGAAAGGGTGGCGTAGGCCGGCATCGCAAGCTCGTCGCCATCCATCCTCCCGTACACCGCCGTCCCTGCGTTCCCCACCACCCGCCGCTGGACCTGGCTCCGGAACTGCTGGGCGCTGAAGAGCACCAGCCCGAGGTAGCGGCCTCGCTCCGAAAGATCGAGCAGCATCTTCTTGACGTAGGTCTCCGGCCCATCGCTCGGCGCGTATTTGTTGAGCTCGTCGACGAAGACGACGACGTGGTCGACGCCGAGGTCGCGCCGCTCCAGATGCTCTCGGAGCTTGGAGACCACCCGGGCGAAGACCAGATCCTGCGCCAACGGATCGACCCCCGCAACGTCGACGACCAGCACGCTTCGATCGCGGAACTTCCCCCAGGGCAGATCGCTCGCCGGGCCGTCGTCGGTCACCAGCCCCTTGGCGCGGGTGCTGATGTTGCCCAGCCGATTGCGGACCTTCCGGATCGTGGCGACGTGGTGGGTCCTCCACACCTCGCCGCCGCGGCCGAGGGTCTCGACGTAGTCGAAGATGGCGCGGAAGAACTCATCGAGGTCGGCGAAGGTGTTCACCAGGAAGGGCCGATCCCGAAGCTCGTGGTCGACGAACTCTTTCCCTACCACCCGCTCCGCCAGGAAGTCGATGAAGCCGTCGGCCTTGGCGTCGATGTCGTCCTTGTTGAGGAGCACCTCGGCGTAGTCCAGGACTTCGCGGAGCCCCCAGGTCAGCGGTGCCGTCCCGGCAGCGAGCGCCTCATTGGTACGGAGGGTGTTGAGGTTGACGCCATCGGACTTGAAGGGGGCGTACACCGTCACGTCATCGAAGGGCTTCCCCGTGAGACCGAGGCGGGTGTAGAGCCGGCGGTCCTCCTCGCCGAGCGCGGCGGGCTGGTCGAGGAAACAGAGGTCGGGGCCCTTCACGTTGAAGCAGACCGCGGCGACCGAGCCTTTGTGGGCGGGAAAGCGCTGGAAGATGCTGGAGAGGAGGAACTCGACCGCGCTGGTCTTGGTGGCCAGACCGGAGACGCCGGTGATGTTCAGGTGCGCCGCTTCGGGACCGAGCAGGAAATCGGCATCGAGGTAAACCGGGGATTCGAGGCCGGCGGCGCTGTAGACCCCGACCGGGATCGCGGTCGGATTGGCGCCGGTGGTGTAAGCATCCATCCGGAGCGCGGCACCGACATCGGCGTCAGTGGCGAGGTGGACCGCACCGAGGGGGACCGGCTGCAGCGGCTCTTCCGGCTGCTGGCGGAGCACAGCCGCCTGCCAGAGCCGGATCTCGGGGCGTTCACTCGGCGCCTGGCCGGTGCGGGCGGGGTCGCCGTCGGCGCCGATCACGTCGTGCAGCGGTGTTGCGAGGTCCGAGTAGGCGAAGGCGTCGGTCACCACCGCGTAGACCAGGCGTTCCTCGGCCTCGACCCGCACAATGGCGCCGATTCCGACGGGGGAGCTCCGCGCCGTCCAGAAGAAGAACTGGTGCGGCGTGCTGGGCTTCTGCTCTGTCGCGACGACGCGGCCGATGGGAGGGAGCATGACGGGAATCTACCTGTAGTGATGGGGGTGAGCGGTAAGCGGTCAGAGGTGAGCGGGCCGCCAGATGTCATCCCGAGCGGAGCGAGGGACCCATCACGCTTGTCACCTGTTTGACGTTTCCACCCTATCTACCTGGGTATGCCAACGCCCCAATTCTTCGTCTATCTCCTCGCAAGCTACAGCCGGGTGCTCTACGTCGGAGTCACGAACGACCTCGCCAGACGGGTCGCTGAGCACAAGGCGGGGAGCATACCGGGGTTCACAGCCCACTACCGCGTAAATCGGCTGGTGTATTTCGAGGAATGCTCGGACATCGGGTCAGCGATCGCGCGGGAAAAGCAGATCAAGGGCTGGAATCGCGAGAAGA
>JBIOIC010000106.1:0-7258 GCA_044449625.1 Gemmatimonadales bacterium
CGGCATCCCTCCCCCCCGCAGCTCATTGGCATAGGAGATATAGACCACTGCGGTCTGCACCGAGACGCCGAAGAGCGCCAGAAATCCGATCCCCGAGGAGACCGAGAACGGTGTCCCCGACACCAGCAGCGCCAGCAATCCGCCCACCGGCGCCGAGAGGATGACGCCGACGACCGTGATGACGGGGAACTTGACGTTCCCGTAGAGCGCGAAGAGCAGCAGGAAGATCGCGAAGAGGGTGAGCGGCAGGATGATCCGCAGCTGACTCCGCGACGCGGTGTACTCCTCGTATTCCCCGCCCCAGACGACGTGATACCCCGGCGGCATCCGCACGGTGCGGGAAACGGCCTTCTGGCCATCCTCCACCGCCCCCGCCAGATCCCGCCCCTCCACCGAGTACTGCACTCCGATGAATCGCGAATTGTCCTGCCGATAGATGAACGAGGCCCCGCTGGAGACCTGGATATCGGCCAGGCTCTTCAAGGGGATCCGCTCCCCGTCCGGCGCCGGCACGAGGATATCGCCGATCTGCTCCGGCGTCTGGCGGAACTGCGGCGCCAGGCGCACCACCAAGTCGTACAACCGCTCCCCCTGCTCCACCTGGGTCGCCACACCGCCGCCGACCGCCGCCTCGATCAATCCATTAACGTCGCCGGCGTTGATCCCGTAGCGCGCGATCTTGGCCCGGTCGACGGCGATGGTGAGCGAGGGCTGGCCCAACTCCTCCACCAGGGTCAGGTCGGTCATCCCCCGGATCCCCTCCAGCACTCGCTTGATCTCCTTCCCCTTGGCCTCAAGCACTTGCAAGTCGGGCCCGAAGACCTTCACGTCGAGCGCACTCTTAAGCCCGGTCTCCGCCTCATCGACGGCGTCCTCGGCCGGCTGAGTGTAGTTGAAGGAGATCCCCGGGAAGGTGTGCAGCCGCCGGTCGATCGCCGCGATCAACTCCGGCTTGGTCCGGATCGGGCCGGTCCACTCCCCATACGGCTTCAACCCGACGTAGAACTCGGCGTTGAAGAAACCGGTGGGATCGGTCCCGTCATCGGGACGACCGTGCTCCGACCCGACCACGGTCACCTGAGGGAAGGACTTGATGATGGCCCGGATCTGGGGCACGATTTTCGACGACGCATCGAAGGAGATGGTGTACGGCATCGTCGCGCGGACCCAGAGCGCCCCCTCGTCGAGATGGGGCATGAACTCAGCTCCGATGGCGGGGATCAGCAGCAGCGAGCCCCCGAAGACGGCGAGCGAGATCACCGTGGTCCGGCGCGGGAAAGCGAGCGCCCGGTCAAGCCAGCGGGAGTAGAGCGCCTTGACCCATTCGAAGCCCGGATTCCGCCGCTCTTTGACCCCGCCCCGCAGGAGCCAGGCGCAGAGCACCGGGATCACCGTCAGGGTCACGATCAGCGAGCCGATCAGAGCGTAGATCGTGGTGTCGGCCATCGGACGGAAGAGCCGGCCCGAGGGACCGCCCAGCACGTAGATCGGGAGGAAGCCGGCGATGATCACCGCGACGGCGTAGACCACCGGCCGGTCCACCTCCGAGGCCGCCGTCACGATGACGTCGCGCAATTTGTAGTCGGTCCCGTGCCGCAACGCGAGCTGCCGATGGATGTTCTCCACCATCACCACCGCGCCGTCCACCAGGATCCCGAAGTCGATCGCGCCGATGGAGAGGAGGTTGGCGGGAATATGCCGCCAGTCGAGGCAGATGAAGGCGAAGAGGAGCGCCAACGGGATCGCGGTCGAAACGATCAGTCCCGAGCGCAGGTCGTAGAGGAAGAAGACCAGGATCACCAGCACCAGGAAGATCCCGCGGAGGAGATTGTCCTCGACGGTGCGGGTGGTGAGCTGGACCAGATCGCTCCGGTCGTAGAAGGGATGGATCCGGACATCGGGGGGGAGGATCGAATCGTTCAGCTGCGCCGTCTTTGCCTCGACCCCCTGGAGCACGGTCTGGGTCTGCTCTCCGCGGCGCATCAGGATGACGCCCTCGACGGCGTCATCGGTGCCGTTGAAGCCGAACTGGCCCAGGCGCGGCGCGCTGCCGATGACGACCTTCCCCAGGTCCTTGACCAAGATCGGAGTGCCGCTCCGCACCGCGACGACGATGTTGCCGATGTCCTCCAGGGTCGCGACCCGCGCCAGGCCGCGCACGTAGTAGAACTGCCCCCCCTCGGAATAGAACCCGCCTCCCGAGTTTCCGTTGTTGTTGCCGAGGGCCTGCTGCACCTGGTCAACGGAGATCCCCGTCGCCGC
Organism: Gemmatimonadales bacterium; assembly: GCA_044449625.1. Classification (GTDB taxonomy): domain Bacteria; phylum Gemmatimonadota; class Gemmatimonadetes; order Gemmatimonadales; family GWC2-71-9; genus CAMLHU01. The sequence continues at coordinate 2,263 of JBIOIC010000106.1, forward strand.
GAGACGGCCGGGATCGAGAAGGACCTGGTACTGCATCGTCTCGCCGCCGAGGGCGGAGTTGTCCGCCACGCCGGGGACCGACTTGTACGCCTTGGTGATGACCCAGTCGTTGATGTTCTTCAGTTCCATCGCCGTGCGGTCGGGGCTCACCAGCACGTAGCGATAGACGAGACCCGAGGGCGCCGAAAGCGGACCCATCGACGGGGTGACGCCGGCGGGGAGGGAGACGTCGCCCAGGCGCTCGAAGGCCTGCTGCCGGGCGAAGTAGTCGTCGGTTTTGTCCTGGAAGGTGAGGCGGACATCCGAGAGCCCGTAGAGCGAGATCGACCGGACCACCTTGAGATTGGGCAGTCCATTCATCACAACTTCGAGCGGCACGGTGATGAGCCGCTCCACCTCTTCGGAGGCGTGGCCCGGCCACTGGGTGATGAACTCCACCATGGTGGGGGAGAGATCGGGATAGGCATCGACCGGGAGCCGCCGGAACGACCAGATCCCGGCGACGAGCAGCACGGCGGTGAGCAACCCCACCAGCAGCTGCTGTTCGAGCGCCGCCCCGACGATCCGGTTGACCAGCGACCGGGGCCGTCCCCGGGTGTCTCCGTCCATCACGCTCACTGGCTCTGCGCGAACTGCAGGAAGAGCCCGCCCTCCGTCACCACCCGGTCGCCGGCCTTCAACCCCGACAGGATCTCGAAGCGATCCCCGATCCGTTCACCGAGGGTGACGGTGTGGCGCTCGAAAGTCCCCGCCCCCGCCCCGACGAAGAGGAAGGGCTGGTTGTCGTCATCCCGGAGCACCGCGGAGACCGGGATGATGATCCCCGTCCGGCTCCGGCTCGAATGAATGACCACCCGGACGTACATGTCTTTCTTGAGGAGCCGGGCCGGATTGGCCACGACGACGCGGGCGACGGTCGCCTTGGTTGCGGAGTCCACTTCGGCGGCGATGTTGTCCACGGTCCCGATGGCGCGGGCGCCGGCGCTCGCGGTGCTTACCTCCGCCCGATCACCCCGATGGACGTCGGGAAGATCGGATTCGAAAATGCTGGTCATCACCCACATCCGGGAGAGATCCGCCACGGTAAAGCAGGGCGTCGCCCCCGCCTGGATGAGCTGGCCCGGGGTGATGAGCCGCTCGACCACGGTGCCGGAGAGCGGAGCGCGGATGACCGCTTCAGGCGCCGGGACGTCGTGACCGGCCTTGAGACCGGCGAGAGTCGAGTCCTCCACCCCGAGGGCGCGAAGCTGTTCGAAGGCGGCATCGCGATCGGCATCGGCCGAGACGGCATCGGTCTCCGACTGTTCCAGATCCCGCCGAGCGATGCCGTCGTTCTTGTAGAGCTGCTCGTTCTGGTCGGCGATGCGCCGCAACTGCCGCGCCGTGGCGGCGGCCTTGCGATAGCCGGCAAGCGCGGCGGCGAAGTCAGGCGACGCCACGTAGGCGAGCACCTCCCCCTTCTTCACCTCCGCCCCCGGCTCGACGACGATCCGCGTCACCGGCCCGGAGATCGGCGCCAGCACGGGGGTCGACTGATCGCCGTCGAAGGCGACGGTGCCGTTGGCCTGGACCAGCGGCGCGAAGGCGACGGGTGCGACGGTGATCGTCGCGATCCGCGCCCGTTGCTCGGCGGGGATCGTGATCTGCAGCGAATCGCCGGAGCGCTCGGCGGCATCGGCGGGCGCGTGTGAACACCCGGCCGCGAGCAGGAGGACCACAGCGGAGGCCGCGGCGAGAGTGGCGTTAGCGGACATCGGGGCCTCCGGAGGTCCCGGCAAGGGGAGAACCGACGGCCAGATCGAGCTGGGCCATCGCGTCGTTGGCGGCGCCGAGGGCATCGGTATACTGACTCTCGGCGTCGAGGAGGGTGCGCTTGGCATCGAGCACGTCGAGGGACGATGCGCCGCCAAGGCCGTAGTTGACCGAGACGATGCGATAGGCTTCCCGCGCCTGCGGGAGGAGCTGATCTCGGAGGTAAGTGGATTGGCGGACGGCGGCGTCGGCCGCGGCCCAGGCGGCGCGCACCTCCTGCTCCACCTGCGCCGTCAGGTCGCGTGCGGCCGCATCGAGCTCGCGTTCGTGATGGCGGGCTTCCGCCACCTCGCCCCGCTGGTGGTTCCAGAAAAGGAGCGGGAAGGAAAACCCGAGAGCGAAGGTGTAGCTGTCGGGGGTGCCGACGGTGAGGTTCTTGGTGACGCCGAGCGAGAGATCGGGCAGAAAATACTGCTGCGCCAGCGATGCGGCGGCGCTCGCTCCTCGGCGCTCACTCGCGAGGCCTTGCACCTCCGGGCGTTCGCCGGTCGCGCGGCCGACCAGGGAGTCGAGATCTCCGAGGGCGCCGGGCACGATCAGCGTATCGGCCGGCACGACGGCGGCGCCGAGGGTCTGGCCGAGGAGGCGGTTCAGGGCCGCGCGCGCGTTGGCGATGTCGCGCTCGTTGGCGATCAGCTGATTGCGGACCTGGGCCTGATCGACCCGCGCCTTGATGACGTCGATCTTCGCCACGATCCCCGCGGTGAACTGCGCCTCCGTCTTGGCCACGAACACCGTCGCCAGCGAGTCACCCTGGCGGATGTCGTCGCGATGGCGGAGGGCCACCAGCAGCGCGTCGTAGGCCTGGAGCGTCTGCGAGGCGGTCTGCTGCCGGATCTGCAGGTAGGCGAACTGGAAGTTCCGGTAGTCGGCGCTCGCGACGCGGTTCTTGAGCAGGAACTTCTGGGGGAACGGCACCGTGATGCCGGCGCCGTAGTCGCTCCCGTTGCCGGAGCGGAGACGGAAGGGACCGGTGAGTCCGTTCCAGTCGGCGTTCAAGCTCAGGTCGGGAAAGGCCGCCGACTCCGTGATCCGCGCGCGGGCCTGCGCCGTCTGTTCGCGCGCGACTTCGAGTTGCGGATTGTGGTCGAGCGCGCGCGTGACCGCGTCGGCGCGCGTGAGGACGAGCGTCGCGGCGGCCTGGGCCCGCAATGGGGCGGCCGCGCACAGCAGGAGCAGGATCGTGGGGACTGCCTTCGCCATAGACTCCCCCTCCGCCGGGGAGGGATTTCGCGCTGGACCATGCGTTCCGGATCGCGGGGGTGCTTTCTGCACCGAACCACGTTCAGGAACGGGGGACGTTCAGTTCAGGCGAGGAGCGAAGGCGGAGCGCGGGAGCGGAGAGAATCGGAAAGGCGGGTCGAGCGAAGGACGACGACCGGAATGACGATGGCCGGGACCGAGATCTGGACGAGCGGTGCTACCACGCGGGTGGTCGCGGGGGCCGATCCGGTGGTGGCGAGCGGAACACCAAGGACGCACTGTTCGCCGTGACAGGCGGGGTTGTCCCGGGTTTCGATGTGGGGGCGCTCCTGCCCTCCGTTCTTCCCGCTGTGGAAGAGCAGCGCATCCAGCACCGGCGCACCTGAACCCACCCCCGCAAAGAGGAGGGTGAGCAGGAGGGCCCGGAACCGGGGGAGGGGGCGCATAGGCATACAAATAAGGGGTACGAGACCCCCGCCGCGCAAGATTCAGCCCCCCAAGGGGTTGACCCTCCGACCACCCGACTGGCAATGGCGCCCCCTCCCGGTCACCACATAGCTTTGGCTGATGCCCCGCCCCTTGAGTGACGACCTGCGTGACGCCATCCGGCTCCGCCGCTGGGCCTGGATGGCGCTCAGCGGGAGGTCGACCGACGCGCCGGCCGCCTCACCGCTCGCTTGGCAACTCTTCCTCGACCGGGAGGCGTGCGCGGCGGCGTTGGCGCGTCTCCCCGGCCTCCTCCTCCCCGAGATCGTACGCGCGCGCGCGGCCCAAGAGACCGGGACGATTCTCCTCGCCCAGGCCGAGCTCCGCCTTGCCGCGCAACTCATCGCCAAAGCGGGGCTCGAGGTGCTTCCACTCAAGGGGACTGCGGCGCTCCTGGACCCCGCCGCCCTGCCGCTCAAGGACGTCGACCTGCTCGCTCCGCGCGGCAACGGTCCGGCGGTGCTCGCCGCCCTGGCCGGTGGCGGGCGCCTTCCGGTCCACCGGCCTACCTATCTCCACGCCACGGTCGCGTCACCCGATGGCGTGCCGATCGAGGTTCACGGCACGATCTGGTCCGAAGCGCGCTGCACCGCTGACGATCTCTGGCGCCGGGGCACGCCGCATCCGTCAATCGCGGGGCTCCGTCTCCTCGCGCCGGCGGATCATCTCTGGCTGCTGCTGGTCCACGTTACCCTGGTGCACCCGACCCGTTCGGGGCGTCTCCGCGACCGGCTGCTCATCCGGGCCGCCGCGACACCGCAGGCGCTTTCCGAAGTGCGCGATCGGATCGCCCGGAACAGGGCGGCCGCCCCGCTGAACCGGGAACTCGAATCAGTGCTGGGCGACGAACCGGGCCGGCGTGCCTTCGATCGCACCGCCGGCCACTGGTACTACTTCGATGCGCGCCTCGCCCGCACTCGGCTGCCGCAGTCGATCCGACTCCCCTGCGCGGGATGGGCGACGACCTGGATCGTGCCAAGCGCTCTCCGAAGACCAGCGTGGCGCGCGCTGATCCGGATCGACGGAGAGTCGGCGCTGCCCTTCGTCGGCCTGCTGGAGCGGCGGCTCCCCTGGCTCGGCCGGACAATTCACCTCGCGGTGCGCCTGACGTGGAGCATTCCGTTCGCGCTCGCCGGCGCGATCCTCGCCGCCCGCGCTCGGCGCGCGACTACCGCCGCGCTCGACTGGCTCTAGAAGTCGTTTCAAAATCCGCCCACATCATGCGCTTTTCTCCGTGTCAGCTCCGTCTCTCCGTGGTCTCCTCTGCACCTAAGGAACTGCATCACCACGGAGGCACGGAGGACACGGGGCTGCACGGAGAACCGCCATATGATGTGGCGGGACCGGCAACGCCCCTGGACCGTGATGAAGCTTTCACGACCTCCCACTTGGAGCTTTCAAGGCCACCCACATCATGCGCTTTTCTCCGTGTCATCTCCGTCTCTCCGTGATCTCCTCTGCACCTAAGGAACTGCATCACCACGGAGGCACGGAG
>JBIOIC010000107.1:0-7250 GCA_044449625.1 Gemmatimonadales bacterium
CGACCTCTACCGTCCCCTCTCGCTGGCGCTCTTTACCCTGGAATGGGGGGCCGGCAACGGCCAGATCCTCCTCTTCCACACCCTGGACCTGGTCTTCTATCTCCTCTCGGTTCTGGTGCTCTGGCGCTTTGGCCGGACGCTGCTCCCCGCGGGGGCGGCCTGGCTCGGCGCCGCCTGGTTCGCCATCCATCCGGTGCACGTGGAGGCGGTATCGGCGGCAATCAATCAGAGCGAGACCTTGGTCGGCATCTTCGCGGTCTCCATCGTAGCCCTCTACCTCGACTGGCGGCGCCAGACTCACGGCGCGCGAGGGCGCGCCTGGCTCATCCTCGCGCTCTACGTCATCGCCTGCCTGATCAAGGAAAGCGCCCTGGTCTTCCCCGGCCTCCTCCTGGCGGCGGAGCTCTTCCTGGTCCAGGACTCCGCCAGCTGGGGGGCACGCCTGCGGCGCCTCCTGCCGTGGGGTGCGCTGATGCTGACGCTCGGATTGGAGCTGGTGGCGCTCCGGACCCGGGTCCTGCAGAGCTTTTCCGGAACCTTCACGGCCGAGGCGTTACTGGGGCTCGACATGCCGCGGCGGGCTCTCACGATGCTGGGGGTAGTGCCGCAATGGGTCCGGCTGACCTTCTGGCCGGCGCACCTGCGTCTGGACTACTCCCCCGGTGAGTTTGTGGCCGCGACCCATTGGGGCGGAGACCAGACGCTTGGTCTCCTCATCCTGTTGGCGGCCGCGGGATTACTCGTCTGGGCGTGGCGCCGGCAGCCGGTCATCGCCTTCGGTCTCGCCTGGTTCGCGGTCGCCATCTTCCCGGTGACCAACATCCTGGTCCCTACCGGGATCCTCCTGGCCGAACGGACTCTCTTCCTCCCCACGATGGGGATCGCCCTCTCACTCGGCGCGGCGCTCTGGGCTCTGCGTCCCGCCGTCGCCCGGCAACGTCCCCTGTTCCGGAAGCTGGCGGTGGCGGCACTCGTGCTGGTCGGCGTGGCGGGGGTCCTGCGGAGCGCAATGCGGATGTACATCTGGCGCAACACGCGGGCGCTCTGGACTCAATCGCTGCTGGACGCGCCCGACAGTTACCGGGTGCTCCGCGCGGTGGGCGACATGTTGAACACGATCGGCGAGGAAGATCGCTGGCGGGCGTATCTCGACGAGGCCAAGAAGGAGTATGCCGGAAGCGCCTCCCTCTTCATGGAGATCGGCGATCACTATCGGCGGAAGGGGGACTGCACCACCGCCCTTCCGGAATACCGCACCGCGCTCAAACTTCGGCCCGACGGTGCCGAGATCCGGGCATCGCTGATCGCCTGCCTCTTCTATCAGGGGGAGTTCCGCCAGGCGCAGGCCGCCACCGCGGTGGGCCGGGGCTACCTGCCGGACGACCCCGCCTTCCGCCAGTTCCAGAAGATCGCCGACACCCTGGCCGGCACGACACGCGGGGTACAGATCGTGCTCGACAGCCTCGGCCCCGACACGGTGCAGGTCCGGGTCACGCTGCGGAAGGATCCGCACCCGACGGTGCCGGCTCTGCCTGGAAACGCGACGAAGCCCTGACGGCGTCGAGATCAATCGGGGGGCGAGACCTGATCCGTGGTGAGTATCCGGCGCAGCGGAAGCATCTGACGGAGATTGGCGAGGATGGTGCGGACGTTGTTGACCTTCGAGCGTCCGGCCTTGCGAGGCCGGACGCTTGTTGGCAGTGAGGCCACACGACGGCCGCCGCGGGAGACGCGGAGGACGAACTCCATGACCACAGCCCACCCACGCCCGTCGGAGCGAAGGTTCATCCCTTCGATCAGTTCCCGCCGGTACATCATGATCCCCTGGAACCGGGGCATAGGCCCCAGCAGCAAGCGATAGATCAGGCGCTCGGTGGTGGAGAGGAACTGTGACACCCAAGCGCCGGGCCGGATCGGCAGGTAGCCGAGGACCAAGTCAGCCTGTTCGATGGCGGGACGGAACGTGGCGAGGATATCAGCGGGAAACTGGCCATCAGCGGGAAAGAAGGTGACGTGGCGACCGCGGGCCTCGGCGAAGCCGGTGCGATAGACCGCGCCGAGGCCACCGTTCACCGCGTGGTGGATGACCCTGACGCCGGGGTGATCGCGTACCAGCCGGTCGGCGATGGTCTCGCTTCCGTCGGTGCTGCCGTCGTCCACCACGAGCAGTTCCCACGGACGACCGAGCGCCTCGAGTGCTGCGCACAACTCACCAGCGACCTCGGCGACCGTGACGCGCTCGTTGTAGGTCATCAACACGACGGTGAGGTCGGGCCGGGCGTACTCGGGCGGAACGTTCACCCGATGCGGCCGGTCCGGGGCCGCGCGGGGTTTCCAACGACCGTCGCATCCGCCGCCACATCTTTGAGTACCACCGCGCCCATCCCGACCATCGCCCCCCGTCCAATCCGCGCGTGCTGGATGATCCGCGCGCCCATTCCGATGTAGCAGTGATCCTCTACCGTGACGCCACCCGCCAGCGCCGCGTGGGAGGCCAGAATGGCACAGTCACCGATCGAGCAATCGTGATTGATGCTCCCGTGGGAGAGCACCGTCACGTGACGCCCGAGCCGGACATCCGGGCCGACGAAGGAGAATGGATAGATGACGCAGCCGGCGCCGAGCTGAGCATTCCGTGAGACGACCGCCTGGGGGTGTACGACCGTGTCGAAGCGATCATCCCGAATGCCGGTGCGCGCCAGGAGCTCGCCTCGGCGGCGATAGCTGCGCGGCCCGCCGAGGGCGTCGATCACGCGGACATCGGGCCAGCGCGCGGCGTCGCTCAACGTTCCGACCACCTCGACACCGCCAATGAAGGTGCCGCGCTTGGCCGGATCATCGTCGAGCAGACCGAGGCATCGATAGTCGCAGCCGGCGGCAGCGAGCGCCGGAAGCCAGTCGAGGATGTCACGAGCGGTTCCGGCAGCGCCAAGGATAATGAGTTGAGTCAAGCGACACCTCGAAGGGCCACGCTCAGCCGCTCCGTCACAGCATTCACATCGTCGACATTCATTCCCGAGTGGAGCGGCAGCGCGAGGGCCCGGGCGGCGACCGTGTCAGTGACCGGGAAGTCGCCGACAGTGTAGCCGTCCCGTTCGCGGAAATGGCGGATGAGGGGTTGATGGTGAGTGCCGATCGTCGCCTCGACACCGGCGGCCTTGAGCGCGCCGATGATGGAGGCGCGGCGTGCGGCCCCCGCGACCGGCAGCAGCACAACGTAGGCCTGGTACACATGTGCCTCGGCACTGAGGCCGACGGGAAGGGTGAGGTCGAGCCCGCTGAGTGCCTCCGCATAATGTGAGACCAGGGTCCGACGATGCGCCAGGAGCCGGTCGAGCTTGGCGAGCTGGGTCAGGCCGAGCGCGCCCTGCATCTCGGTGAGGCGAAGGTTGTAACCCGGGAGGATGAAATCAGGCCCTGCCCCATCGGGATTGATGCCATGGTTGCGGAGGGCGCGGGAGCGCCGCGCGATCGCGGCGTCCGAGGTGACGAGGACGCCTCCCTCGCCTGTGGTGATGCTCTTCCGGGGATGGAAGCTGAAGCAGCCGATCCGACCGAAGCCTCCGGCCGGACGGCCATCCAAGACGGCGCCCAGCGCGCAGGCGGCATCCTCGACCACCGAAAGGCCGTGAGCATCGGCGATCCGCATGATTTCCAACATATCGGCCATGCCGCCAAAGACGTGGACCGGAAGGATGGCTCTCACGTTCTTGCGCGTGCCAAGCACCGCCTCGAGCCCGGCCGGCGCCATGTTCCAAGTGACGGGGTCGATGTCGACGAATGCCACCTCGGCACCGCAGAGCACGACGGCATTCGCCGTCGCGGGCCAAGAGTAGGCGGTGACCGCCACCGCGTCACCCGGTCCGATGTCGAGCGAGAGGAGTGCCAAGTGAAGCGCCGCGGTGCAGTTGGCGAGCGCCACGCCGTGGGGTACGCCGGCGCGCTGCGCCACCTGGTGTTCGAACTCCGCCACCTTCGGCCCCTGCACGAGATATCCGCTCCGCAGAACCTCGGCGACGGCGGCGAGGTCGGCGGCGTCGATGTCGGGCCGGGCCAGGCGGATCATGCGCGGGCCCGCTCGCGGTACCAGTCGATTGTTCGGGACAGCCCCTCATTCAGATCAATCTTCGGTTCGTAGCGGAGAAGCTCGCGCGCCTTGTCGATGTTGGGGATCCGGAGCTCCACCTCGGTGTTCCCCCACGGGATGAAGGCGATCCGTGACTTCGACCCGCTGAGGCGTACAATGTCCTGCGCCAACTGGAAAATGGTGAGCACGCTCCGCGGATTGCCGATGTTGAAGGTCTGCCCGACCGCTTCGGGGCGTTCGAGCGCGGCGAGGACCCCTTCCACCATGTCGTCAACGTAGCACCAGGCGCGGATCTGGGAGCCATCGTTGTGGATCGTGATATCCTCGCCCTTGAGCGCCTGCACGATGAAGCGATGGATGGCGCCCTCGCCGACCTGGCCGGGGCCGTAAATGTTGAATGGCCGCACGGCGACGGATGGCACGCCGTAGGCCCGATGGTAGCTGAAGGAGAGATGTTCGGTGGCGAGCTTGCTTACGGCATAGGTCCAGCGGGCCTCGCCCACGGCGCCAAGACTGGTGGCATCCCCTTCACGGACCTTGAAGGCAAAGGAGCCGAAGACCTCGCTGGTCGAGAAGTCGATGAAGCGGGCGAGCCCGTCCGTCTTCCGCGCCGCTTCGAGGACGTTATGGGTACCGAGGATATTGATGGTCATCGTCTCGACCGGCATCTTGATGACCGTATCGACCCCGGCGATCGCCGCGAGATGGACCACGTAGGTGCAGCCGCGGATGGCGGTCTCCACAGCGGTGGCGTCACGCACGTCCCCCGAGATCAGCGTGAGGTTCTTGTGCGACCGCGCGGCGGTATTTCGCAGTGAGTCACGGTGGCCATTATCGAAGACGACGACCTGGTTCTCGTCAAGCAACCGGGCGGCGAGCCGGCTGCCGATGAATCCGGCGCCACCGGTGAGGAGGATGCGTTTCCCACGAAGAGTCACGACCATCGCCTTGGCAAGGGAAAAGAGCGCGGCCCACCGCTCCGAGGTGTAATATACGGAATGCCCCACCCACGGTCCATCCGCTCCGTGGCACTGCTCGCCGCCGGCGGACTCGCGCTCGCTCTGGTGCTGTACCTGCCCTGGGAGCGGCGTCCCTTCGACATCCTCGACTTCTCCGAGTTCGTCCCGCTGCTGCGGGCCCACGCCGGCTTCGTCGACCGGATGACGGCGCTGGTCCACTACTACGTCGTCGAGCACGGCCGGCTCAATGTGACCGCCTACGCCGCGCTCGCCGCCAAGTGGACCGTACTGGGTGACGCGCCGGTCCGCTGGCAGTGGCTCCGGTTTGCCCTGATGGCGCTCCTCGCCGGTGGTGCCTTCGGTCTGGCCCGACGCCTCGGCGCCAATCTCGTCGGCGCCGGGGCCGCCGCCCTGCTCTTCCTCTGCGGCCACACCGCCGTCGAGGCCTGGACCCGGCTCACGATGGGTGAGCCGATGGGGCTGCTCTTCCTCTTCGGTGCCGCCTTCGCGGCCGATCGCTACCTGCGTGAGGACGACCGGTGGCGCGCGCCGGTGATCGCCCTGTTGATCACCCTGGCGCTCCTCTCCAAGGAGATGCTGCTCGGAGCGGTCCCATTCGTGTTGGTCTTGGCACTCGCCCGCGACGAGCAGGGGCAGTTCGGCAGGCTGGCCTTCGGGCCGCGGAGCCGCCGCCTGCTCTGGTGGACCGGCGGCGCGTCCGCCCTGACGCTCGGCGCGATCTTCTGGGCCGCCCGATCGGGAGCGGGCGCCGGCTTCAGCGCCTCTTACGGGGCGGGGCCGCTCGACCTGATGCGGTTCCCGAACCTCTGGCAGCAGATCCTGACACCGGCGGGCATATCGCCTACGCTCGGCGTCTGGCTCCTCCCCGCGAATCTCGCCTGGCTTCTGCTCGTCGTTGTCGGCACCTGGGTGGCTTGGCGCGCCAAGGACCGGCGGCCGCATCTGGTCATTCTGATCGGCCTGGCTGCCGGGCTGCCCGCCATCGGCGCCGCACTCTATCTCCCCTGGCCCTACTTCAATCTCTTCTACGGCCTTCCGTTCCTGATCGGCCCCGCCCTGCTCCTCGCCGAGGCGGTGACCACGCTCTCACAGGATGGGATCGAGTGCCGGGTGCTGGCGAGCGGCGGGCTGGTGGTGCTGCTCGGATTTGCCGGGGCGACCGCCGGGCGGACCGCGCGCGCGGCGGCGGTGCGTCAGCAGGTCAACGGCGCCCTCGCCCGGATGCTCCCCGCGTACGCGACCGCCGATTCGATCGTGGTGGCGGAGCCGCGCCCGGCGCAGCAGCAGTGGCAGGGCACCGGTCCGACCCTGGTGCGATACGCACTCGCATTCGGCCTCACCGAGCACCTGCCACCGGCGACCGACGCCGGCTGTGCGGTGGTGGGCCGCGCGATGGGCGGGGCACCGACACGCACCGTCTTCATCACTTATTCCGATCGCTGCGGCCGTTTTGCCACGGCGCCCCGCCGGATCATCGGCGTCTACCGCTATCTCGACTGGCTCCGGCCCGGTCTGGTGGTCGACTCGCTCGAGGCCGACGTGGCCGGGCCCACAGCCCCCTGACGCGCCGCCGCCCAGATCGAATCGCGGGAGGCCGGATAGAACTTGGGTGAGAGGCCGATCCCCGACCCCGGCGGCTTGAGGAGAAAGACCGGGCGCTCGGGATACTCCGCGAGCAGGAGGGTGTCCCGCCCGTGCAGGTCGCGGGCGTAGAGATTGTTCCCGCCGCGGGCGAGGAGCAGCGGCGGATAGAGGGTGAATCCCCGGCGATCCTCGTTGATCCGGTCCACGCACCACCGCGCATACTGTGACCCGGCGAGGAACTGCTCGGTGGTGTCCGGGGAGACGGGAGAGCCGATGAGCCGCGCCGAATCGGCGAGCAGCGGACGGAGCACCGCCGCGGCGGCGGCGTCCTTCACCTCCGCGGTCTCGAGGGCGACCAGCGCCTGATCCAACCGGCAGGCGTCGATCCGCCGATAGAACAACTCCGCATCGGGCCGGGAGATTCCCCGGGCCCAGAGCCGTGCCACCAGCTGCGCGCCCCAGCTTTCCCGCACAAAGACGAGGGCATTGTGCACGCCACTCGCTGCGGCCGCACCCTCGATGTCGAGACGCATCGAGGTCATGCCATTCTCGTATTGCCGGGCGCGCAGCGGCAGGTTGGCCACCGCGCCGATTCCCAG
>JBIOIC010000108.1:0-7207 GCA_044449625.1 Gemmatimonadales bacterium
TCCCCGTATTCATCGGAGCTTGGGGCCTAACGCCGATGCCGGCTGGCAAGATCCCTCGTCGCGTCGCGACTCGGGATGACGGTCCTCGGGCGCGCCCCCCTCCGGCAGGGACATAAACCTCCCGAACGCAGTGAGGGACCTGCTCTGTCAACCGGTGGCTCGTAGCCGTCCACCGATTCCAATTGAGTAGGTCCCTCGCTCTGCTCGGGAAGGTTCCGCTTGCGCACCCAATTCTGTGTGCGATTTTTGCCCGCTTACCGCTTACCGCTTACCGCTTACCGCTTACCGCTTACCGCTTACCGCTTACCGCTTACCCTTCCCAATTAGCCTCGTCTGAATTAGGATTTAGTCGTGCCTAAATCACGGACGCCCCTTCCCGCCGAGCCGCTGACCACCTCGGTCGAAGACTACCTCAAGGCGATCTACCGCCTCACCCTCCGCGGCGGGGTCGCGAGTACCACGGCACTGGCCCAGCACCTGGGGCTCGCCGCCGCCTCGGTTACCGGGATGATCAAGCGCCTGGCGGGGCAGGGCTACCTTCGCCACGAACCGTACCGCGGCGTCTCCCTCACTCCTCACGGCCGCCGCGCCGCCCTCCGCACCCTCCGCAACCACCGCCTGATCGAGGCCTATCTCGTCGCCTTCCTCGGCTACGACTGGGACACGGTCCACGAAGAGGCCGAGCGGCTGGAGCACGCGGTCTCCCCGGCGCTCATCGAGCGGATGGCCCAGGCCCTCGGCAATCCGAGTGTCGATCCCCACGGCGATCCGATTCCCGCGCCCGACGGCACCATCGCCGAGGTGGTGTACACCCCGCTCACCGAGCTGCCGGTGGGGTCCACGGCCGAGGTCCGCCGGGTCGACTCGATGGACGCGGAACGGCTGCGCTACCTCGCGACAATCGGGCTCAAGCCGGGGACGACGGTGCGGGTCGACGGCCATCAGCCATTCGGTGGTCCGATCACGGTCACGACCAGCTCCGGTATCCAGACGCTGGGTGATGAGCTCGGTCGGCTGGTCTTCTGCCTTGCCACGGGCGCCCGATGAACACCACATCGATGCCTCCCTACGAGGAAGCGGGCGGCTGGCGCGGGCCGCGGCGGGGGCCGAGTCTCCCCGAGGTATTCGGCAGCATCCCGATCCCGCTCGGCGGTCCTTGGTGGCGGAAGCTCCTCGCCTTTGCGGGGCCGGGCTATCTCGTCGCCGTGGGATACATGGATCCGGGGAACTGGGCCACCGACATCGCGGGAGGGGCCCGGTTCGGCTACACCCTCCTCTCGGTGATCGTGATCTCCAATGTGATGGCGATCCTGCTGCAGGCGCTCGCCGTCAAGCTCGGCGTGGCGACGGGGCGGGATCTGGCCCAGGCCTGCCGCGACCACTATCCGCCCCAGGTGCGGTGGGGGCTCTGGCTCTTTGCCGAAGTGGCGATCGCGGCTTGCGATCTGGCCGAGGTCATCGGCGCCGCCATCGCGCTCAACCTGCTCTTCGGGATCCCGCTCATCTGGGGGGTCTGCCTCACCGCGCTCGACGTGCTGCTGATCCTCCTGCTCCAGCAGCGCGGCTTCCGCTGGCTGGAGGCGTTCGTAATCGTACTGGTGGTGACCATCGCCATCTGCTTCGGCGTCGAGCTCCTGCTGGCCCGTCCGGTCTGGGGCGAGGTGGCGGCCGGCCTGGTGCCCTCCGGCGGGATTGTGACCGACAAGGCGATGCTCTACATCGCCGTCGGGATCCTCGGCGCGACGGTGATGCCGCACAACCTCTATCTCCACTCCTCGATCGTGCAGACGCGGAAGATCGAGCCGAGTGTGGCCGGGCGCCGTGAAGCGATCCGTTTCGGCGCCATCGATTCGACCCTCGCCCTCTGCTTCGCCTTCTTCATCAACGCCGCGATCCTGATTCTTGCGGCGGCGACCTTTCATCCCACCGGCCACGCCGAGGTGGCCGACATCGGCGACGCCTACCGGCTGCTCTCCCCCCTGCTTGGCAGCGCCTTGGCCAGCACGCTCTTTGCCGTGGCGCTGCTCGCGTCGGGGCAGAACTCGACCATTACCGGGACGCTGGCGGGGCAGATCGTGATGGAGGGGTTCCTCGATATCCGGCTCAAGCCGTGGCTCCGCCGGCTGCTCACCCGCGGGATCGCCATCGTGCCGGCGGTGGTGGTGACGGCGCTGCAAGGCGAACGCGGCACCGCCAACCTCCTGCTCCTGAGCCAGGTGATCCTGAGTCTGCAGCTTCCATTCGCGGTGATTCCGTTGGTGCAGTTCACCAGCGACCGGAAGAAAATGGGCCCGTTCGTCAACCGGCCGTGGCTCATCGGCGCGGCCTGGGCCACGACCGCGGCGATCGTGGCGCTGAATGGATGGCTGCTGATCGGACTGGTGGCGTGACCGGGCGGCTGGCGGCACTCCTCGCGTTTTCACTGTTCGCTCCCTCGCTGGCCGCCCAGGCTCCAGTCACGCCGGACCCGCATGCGGTCCAGCCCGAGCGCCCCACCGTCGCCACCCACGCCTACACGGTGGCGCCAGGGTGGGCCGAGGTCGAAGCGGGGCTCGAGTTCGATCGCTATCGTGACGCTTCCCGCGGCGGTTCAGCTCCGGTCCTTCTCAAGCTCGGGCTCGCTCCGCGACTCCAGTTCGATCTCTCTCTGCCGGGGATCGTGCCACCGGGCGGGTCGGCGGCACTCGGCGACATTGCGGTCGGCGCCAAGTGGCGAGCGATCGCATCCTCCCCGATCCTGGGCGATTTCGCGGTGCAGCCGAGCGTGAAGCTCCCGACCGGGGCCCGCTCGAGCGGTGCCGGGACCGGTACCATCGATATATCCATCCTCCTCATCTCCAGCCGGCACGTGGGCCCGGTCGAGATGGATCTCAATCTCGGCTACACCCGCCGCTCCGGGAACGGCACCTCAGTACCGCGCGCCGCCGCCCTCTGGACCGCTTCGTTCGGGGGTCCGCTCCGGGGTGACTTCGGCTGGGTGGTGGAGTGCTTCGGATATCCTGGGACGACGGGGCCTGCCGGCGCGGCGTCCATGGCGGCGATCCTGGCCGGTCCCACCTGGCTGGCGCGGAAGTGGTTGGCGTTCGATGCCGGTGTCATCGTGCCGCTGGCGGGATCGCAGCCGAGGGCGCTCTATGTGGGGACGGTCTACAACCTGGGGAAGGCGTTCTAAAGGAGAAGAGAGAAGGGAGAAAGGAGAAGGGAGAAAGGGGGCACCATTTTCTTTCCCCTTCTCCCTTCTCCTTTCTCCCTTCTCCTACTTCTCCCCCTCCTCCTGCGGCTCCTCAAGATCAAGCGCCGGGAGGCGCAACGTGAAGATGCTGCCGCCGCCGGGGCGGGGCTCGTACGTCACCGAACCACCCTGCACCTCGGCCAGACGTTTCGCGATGTTCAGTCCGAGGCCGCTGCGGCCGGCGTCCGGAATGGCGCCGGCGGGGCGGTAGAAAGCGTCGAAGATCCGTTCCCGGTCGGCGGGCGCGACACCGGGTCCGTGGTCCGCCACCCGGAACGCCAGAAACTCTCCCTCCCGGTCGATG
The DNA here is from genome assembly GCA_044449625.1 of Gemmatimonadales bacterium. GTDB lineage: Bacteria > Gemmatimonadota > Gemmatimonadetes > Gemmatimonadales > GWC2-71-9 > CAMLHU01. The sequence goes on from JBIOIC010000108.1 coordinate 3,537, forward strand.
CTCAACTCCACCGGCCGAGCGGCCGGGCTCAGGCGGAGCGCGTTCTCCACCAAGTTGCTCAAGGCCCGCAACGACTGAACGAAGTTGAAGCGGCCAATCAGCGCCGGCTGCGCCAAATCCAGGGTGAAGATCAACTCCCGGTCCCCGCGCACGGCCGCGAGCTGGCGGTCGAGCGCACCGAGCAGATCCTCGGCGGTATTCGGCTCCGTATCCACCCGTGCTGCGCCGACTTGGAGCTTGGAGAGTTCGAGCAGGTCGCCGACCAGACGGGTAAGCCGATCGGCCTGCTCCTCGATGGCGCGGGCGCGCTCGCCATCTCCCAGCCGCGGATCACCGGCCAGCGCCTTGATCGCGCTCAAGGGGGTGCGGAGGTCGTGCGAGACCGAGGCAAGCACAATGTCCTTCATCCGGCCGGCCTCCCGCAGCGCCGCGGCGTGGCTTGCCTCGTGTGTCAGGCGCACCCGCTCGGCGGCGAGCGCGCCGTAGTAAGCGAGCGTTTCGAGGAAGCGGCGCTGCGCGGGAGCGAGGTGGATCGGCTCGGCGGCGGAGAGGGTGAGGACCCCGGCGGTCCCGCCGTGCACGGTGAGGCGGAAGCGGAGATCCGGCATCTCGGGCAGGTGGGAGGGGAGGCCCTCGCCAGCGGCGATCTCGATCTCCCCCTCCGAGGTTCCATTTCCAATCGCGGCGCCCGGCACGATGGTGCAGTCCCGCACGCCGAGCCGCTGACGGATCACCGCCGCGACGGCCTCGAGGGCATCCTCGGGCCGGGTGGCGTTCAGCGTTTCAGCGCCCAGACGGGAGAGCGAGGCGACTTCACCGGTACGCTCCCGCGCTTCTCGCGCCTCGGCGTGGGCCAGCGCGAGGAGCTGGGTCGCCGCACCGGCGACCGCCAGGAAGGCGAGCAGGACGATCCAGTCGATCGACTTGTTGATGCTGAAGCTGTCGAAGGGGGGCTGAAAGAAGTAATCGATGAGGAGGAAGCTGAAAAAGGCGAGGGCGAACCCGAGAGATCGCCCTCCGCTCACGCTCGCGCCGAGTACCACCAGCAGGTAGGTGAGGACCACCTGCGCCTGAAGGACTGTCTCCCTCTCGGGGAGGTAGGCGGCGGTGACCAGGCCCAGCAGCGCGGACCAGAAGATCCAGGTCGCCGCGCGGTTCCAGCGCAAGGTCAGGTCTCGATCCGGTATCCGACGCCGGGCTCGGTCACGATGATGCGAGGCCGGGCGGGGTTTATTTCGATCTTCCGGCGCAGCGTCGTGATATAGACGCGGAGATATTGCTGGGGATTCCCGAAGGGACGCCGCCACACCGCGTCGTAGATCTGCTGGTGGGTCAGGGTTCGTCCGACGTGGAGGAGCAGGGTCCGGAGGATCTCCCATTCGGTCGGTGTCAGACGGATCGCCTGGCCGTTGCGTCGGATGGCGCGGCCGCCGAGGTCCACCACCAGATCGCCGATGGTATGGGTCCCGCCGCCGGGGAGTCCCGGTCCCGGAGCGCGCCGGAGGTGGGCCCGGACCCGGGCGGTAAACTCGACCAGGGAAAACGGCTTGGTGACGTAGTCGTCCGCGCCGCTGTTCAACAGCAGCACCTTTTCCTGTTCGTCGTGCCGGGCGGAGAGGATCACGATCGGGGTCGAGGACCAGCGCCGGATTTCGCGGCATACCTCGATGCCCGCCTGATCGGGAAGCCCAAGGTCGAGCACGACCAGTTCGGGGCGCTCGCTCGCGGCGAGCTGGGTCCCCTCGCCGCCGGTCGCGGCCTCGAGGACGCGTTCGGCCACTTCAGAGAGGGCGTTGGCGACGGCACGGCGGATCGGGGGCTCGTCATCGATGACGAGGAGCGTGCGCACCCGGAAGGTCGCTTCGGGAGTTCGGATCATGGTTGGGACGGAGGTTGAACCAGCCGGACTCCGTCATCCTCCTGATGGGTGATTGCGTCGTCCACGGCCTCAAGGATACGGAAGAGCCGGGCATCCCGCTGTTCCCGGAGTGCGGGGCCGCGGCCGCCGTAGGCCTTCTCGAAGAGCCGCACCAGCCGCAGCCGCGCTTCCGCGTCGAGCTGCTCCCACTTGGCGAGCGCCGGCCACCACGCTTCGAAGCCGGTGAGCATCGCCGAGAGCGAGACGGAGAGATTCCGCTCGCCGGTGCCGAGCAGATGGGTGAGCGCCGGGCCGCCGGCGGCCCAGGCGACGGCGGGCCCGAGGCTGACCGCGGCATCGAGGTCGCGCACGTCGATCACGCCGTCCAGCACCAGTTGCGCCATCACCCGCCACACCGCGGCCTGTAGTCGGCCGAGCACGTTGCCCGGCACCTCCTTCCGGAGCACGACCGGTACCCGGCCGAGTCCGCGGAGCCAGAAGCAGACGTCATCGGTGCAGGTGGGGTCGGTGCGCGGGCCGGGGATGACTTCGACCAGGGGGATCAGCTCGACTGGAACCGTCGGATGGGCCACGAGCAGACGCTCGGGGTGGCGCATGCGGCCGCAGAGTTCACTGGCGTGATAGAGGCTGCTGGAACTGGTGAGGATCGCCTTCAGGCGGGCCACCTGCTCGATCTGCTCGAAGAGGCGCTGCTTGACGGGGAGATCGTCGGGGGTCGCCTCGATGATCCAGTCGGCGTCGGCCACCGCCTGGAGGAGGCTTCGCCCGGCGCGCAATTCACCGAGGCCCAAGTCGGCCTCGGTGCGGTCGGCCTGGCCCATCCCGGCCAGACGGTCCACCCGGCCGGCGATGTCGTCCTGGGCGGCGTGCGTCACCGCCGAGTCGGTATCGAAGATCGCCACCGTCCAGCCCCGGCTCGCGGCGAGGGCGGCCCAGCCTCGGCCGACCTCACCCACGCCGATCACGGACAGGCGGGGGGAATTGCCATCGGTCATCTCTCAGCTCCGAGCCGGATATATGGAAGGGCCGGCCGTGGGGGGTCCGGCTCGGAAGATGCTACCCCCCGTGCCGGATCGCCACTGCCACGGGCCGCCTCGCGCAATCCGTCCCGCCGGTTACCTTATGGAAAGGGGGCTTTCGCGGCCCCCTTCACCCCCTCGATACCTGTCAGAGGTCCCATGTTCCGCGCATTCCGACTGCCGCTCGCCGCCGGCCTGATCGCGGCCGCCCTTCCGCTGCCGCTCCTCGCCCAGAAGCGTCCGCCCCGGCATCCCGCAGCAGCGCTGCCCGCCCCGGTCAAGGGTGCCACCGTCGAGGGAATCACCCAGTACACTCTCGGCAACGGGCTGCGCGTGGTGCTCTTTCCCGATGCCTCGCAGCCGACTGCGACCGTCAACATCACCTATCTGGTCGGGTCCCGGAATGAGGGGTACGGCGAGAAGGGGATGGCGCACCTGCTGGAGCACATGGTGTTCAAGGGGACGCCGAAGCATCGCAACATCCCGCAGGAGCTCACCGAACACGGCGCCAGTCCGAACGGGAGCACCTGGTTCGACCGGACCAACTACTTCGAGACCTTCGGCGCCACCGACACCAACATGATCTGGGCCCTCGATCTCGAGAGCGACCGGATGGTGAACAGCTACATCGCCGACAAGGACCTGCGGTCCGAGTTCTCCGTCGTGCGCAACGAGTTCGAATCGGGGGAGAACGATCCGTCGAGCGTGCTGGAAGAGCGGGTGATGTCGACCGCCTACCTCTGGCACAATTACGGCCACTCCACCATCGGCGA
>JBIOIC010000109.1:0-7153 GCA_044449625.1 Gemmatimonadales bacterium
AAGAGCAGGTGGCCTTGCACGCCGTTTGCGACCGGGGCCGGATGCACGTGCCCGGGGTCGACGAACCGCTCCGCCAGCAGGGTCAACGTGCCCTCGTGAATCTTGCCATACTGCGCCGTGACGACCGCCTGGTTCTGGGCCCGGCTCACATCGACCACCTTCGCGAGCCCCACCGGAACCACCACATCGCCCCACTTGTCCTCGCTCCGGTCGACCTGGACCAGCAGGAGCGTATCGCCCACCTGATACGAACCGCCCTTGGGCGGGGTGATCGCGATCCGGCTGTAGATCATCGAGGCGTCGCCGTACTCAGTGGAACGGATCTGCAATGGCGTGACATTGCCGAGCACCCGTCCGTAGGGCAGGGCCTGGTTCTCGCTCAGGAATCCCGAGGAGTAGAAATCCGAACGCCGCAGGGGACGGTAGTTATCCTCGTACGTGGTCCGGAGAATGTCCGGCTGCTTCAACCCCGAGGTCGGCGGGAAGATCGGCGTGGTGTCATCGGCGACCGCGACCGGCGCGGGCGCCGCCGTGTCGGCCACGGGGGTCGCGGTCTCGACCGCGGGCTGCGCGGCGGGGGTCGAGTCGGCCGGCGCCGCCACCGGGACCGTTGACGGCACCGGCGTTGTTGAGTCAGCCGACGCGGGCGGGGCGGCCGGCGGAGTCACCGCCGCGACGGCCTGCGACGCGGTGTCAGCCGGCACCGAGGCGACCGCACCCTCGGCGTGGAGCCGGAGCACTTCCCCCGGATAGATCCAGTGCGGATCCTCCACTACGTCGGTGTTGAGCCGGTAAATCTCGGGCCACAGTAACGGGTCGCCGAAGTACTGCTGCGCCAGCCCCCAGAGCGTGTCACCCTGCTTCACGCTGTGGTGGTCGGGGGCGGCCGCAGGCGCGCTCGTGGCGGGTGCCGGAGTTTGCGCGACAGCCGCCGCGGGGACCGCGGCGGCTGCCAAACCCAGGACCAGCGCAAGCGACCTAGAAGGGAAGATCATCGTCCTCGGCATCGAGTGCCTCCGGGAAGTCCCCGAACGAGCCATCCTTGTCCTTGCCCTTGGCGGGCACCGCCGCACCGGCCTTGGCCGCGGCAAAGGACTCGCCGGCCTCACCGGCGGCGGAACTCCCCGACTTGCCGGAGAGCAGGATCAGTTCGCGGGCGTTGATTTCCGTCGTGTAGCGAGTCTGTCCTTCACGGTCCTGCCAGGACCGGTATTCGATGCTGCCCTCGACGTACACCTTGTCGCCCTTCTTGCAGTACTTCTCGGCGACATCGGCGAGCGTGGTGAACTTCGTGTTCCACAGGACCACGCGGTGCCACTCCGTCTTCTCCTGCTTCTCACCCGACTGGTTCTTCCACTGCCGCCCGGTGGCGAGCGACAGGGTGGCCACCTTGGAACCGTTGGAGGTGTTGCGCACCTCCGGGTCGGCGCCCAGGTTGCCGATCAAAGTGACCTTGTTCAGGCTGCGGCTCATACGACGCTCCGACGAATTTCCGAGTCCCGGCGACCAGCGGACTCAACGACAGTATAGGAATCGCAAGTCCTTTTGTCAACCAAAGATACGCCACTTGGTACCGATTTACGCAAGCCGATTTTGACCCCGGCGCAAGACCAGCGCCGCTTCGACCGGCTGCCGGTAGTAATTGACCCTCCGCCCCGCCACTTCGAAGCCCTCTCCCTGGTAGAGGGCGATGGCGGTGGAGTTCCCTTCCCGCACCTCCAGGAAGACCGCCGCGACCCCCTCGCGCTCGAACCAGGCCAGCGCATCACCCAGCAGGCGCCGGGCGATGCCGCGCCGACGGTGCCGAGGCTCCACGGCAAGGTTCAAGACCTCCCCTTCTCCCATCACGGCACGGCCGAGCACGTAGCCGACCGGCCCGTCGGACCGCACCGGCTCGACGACGAACCCGAAGGCGACGCTCTGCGAAAGGACCTCACGGAGACTCGTCTCGCTCCACGGATCGCTGAAGGCCACCCGTTCGAGCAGAGCGAGCGCGGGCGCGTCAGCCGGGGTCGCCGGACGGATCCGGTAACGGGCGTCCATGGGCTTCCTCCCATTTGCGCTGCGCTTCCGCGGGCCGGCCGTAGGTGGGCTCCCAGGCGGCGAGATCGGCGACCGGGGTCAATCCACCGGTCCGGTCGAGCAGTTCGAGCAGGGTGGCCGCCGTCGACGCCGGCAGGGCGAGACGGGTCCCCTTCACCGCCCGGGCGATCGCCGCGAGCACCGGCTCGCTCGCGGTACCGACTACCGCCGCTCCGGCACCGACCAGCGCGCCGGCCTCTCCCGCCGCGACCACGGTCGGGGCGTGGAGCACTGTGATCGTCGTATCCTGGACGTCATACGCCGCCGCATACACGTCACCCCGGAGCGCGTCAGTGACCGCGAGCACCGGACCCCGATGCGGCGGAAGCCCCCCCGCCGCCAGGAGAAGCAGCGCCGGGGCGGTGCGGACGGCGAGCGGGCGAGCGGCCCCCAGCGCCTTGACCACCGAGGCGCCGACCCGGAGCCCGGTGAAGCTCCCGGGGCCATCCGCCAGCAACACCCCTTCGAGCTCGGCGAGTGTGATCCCGGCTTCGGCCAGGATCGTGTCGATCATCGGCAACAGCGACTTCGCGTGCTCCCGCGCGCCGGTGAGGGAGCGCTCGGCCCGCGGCCCGGCGGCATCACCGACGGCGACTGCGGCCCGGTCGGCAGAGGTATCAATCGCGAGCCACATCTATCTCCGCTCCAGTCCCCGTCGGGCGGGGTCATCGGGAAGGTGAGACAGTACGATCCGATGGGTCGCTTCGGGGACCCACGATCCCGCCTTCTCCGGCCACTCGATCAGCATCACGTCGCCCTCGCGGGCCAGACCCTCCCAATCGAGATCGGCCGCCTCATCGGGCCGCCGCAGCCGGTAGCAATCCAGATGGAAGACCGGACCGCGCGGACCCTCATAGCGATGCACCAGGTTGTAAGTCGGGCTCGTGGCCGGCACGGTGACGCCGAGGCCGCGCACGATGGCCTGGACCAGTGTCGTCTTCCCCGTTCCGAGATCCCCCTCCAGGGTGACGACGGCACCGGCGGGGAGCTCCGCGCCGAGCCGCTCCCCGAAGACCGCAAGTTCCGGCTCGGTGAAACAGTCCACGTCAGCGCTTCCCCGAATGCCGGCGCGACCCGGGCGACCATTGGCCCGCGGCGGCGGCGTGACCACCGCGCCGGACATCGGGCGCGTCCAGCGCGCGCAGGTCGTTCAACTGATCGCGAAGCATCGCCGCGAGTTCGAACTCGAGGTTGGCGGCAGCCTCCCGCATCTGCTGCTCCAGCGCCCGCATCGCCTTGGCCCGTTCGGCCGGATCGTGGAGGTCGGGGGCGGCTTTCGTCTTCTCTTTCCCCTGCGGCTTCTCGGTGCGGGCGTCCGCCACTCGGGTCGAGAGCCGCACCTCCTCCAATGACTTGACGATCGATCGCGGCGTGATGTCGTGCTCGAGATTGTGGGCGAGCTGTATCCCGCGGCGGCGGTCCATCTCGTCGAGGGCGCGCTGCATCGACCCGGTGATCCGGTCGGCGTAGAGGATCGCCTTGCCGTTGACGTTCCGCGCCGCTCGGCCGACGGTCTGGATCAGCGAACGGTCGGAGCGGAGGAACCCTTCCTGGTCGGCGTCGAGAATTGCCACCAACGAGACCTCGGGGAGGTCGAGCCCTTCGCGGAGGAGGTTGATCCCGACCAGCACGTCGAACTCCCCGAGCCGCAAACCGCGCAGGATCTCCATCCGCTCGATCGTCTCGATGTCGGAGTGCAGGTAGCGCACCCGGACCCCGGTCTGCTGGAGGTAGTCGGTGAGATCCTCCGACATCCGCTTGGTGAGGGTGGTGACGAGGACCCGCTCGTGCAGCTTGGCCCGCTCGCGGATTTCGCCCAGGAGATCGTCGACCTGCCCCTTCACCGGACGGATGCTGATTGTGGGGTCGACCAGGCCGGTGGGACGGATGATCTGCTCGACCACGTTGCCGCGCGAAAGATCGAGCTCGTACGCCCCCGGGGTGGCGGAGACCGCGAGCATCTGCGGGACGAGCGCGGTGAACTCCTCGAACCGGAGCGGCCGGTTGTCGAGCGCCGAAGGAAGCCGGAAGCCGTACTCCACCAGCGTCGTCTTCCGGGCACGGTCGCCATTGTACATCCCGCCGATCTGCGGCAGGGTGACGTGGCTCTCGTCGGCGACCACCAGGAAGTCGGCTGGGAAGTAGTCGAAGAGGCAAGCCGGCCGCTCACCCTCGGCACGCCCCGTCAGATGGCGCGAGTAGTTCTCGATCCCGGCACAGGTCCCCGCCTCGAGCAGCATCTCAATATCGAAGGTGGTGCGGCTCTCCAGCCGCTGCGCCTCGAGCAGCTTCCCCGCCTCCCGCAGGCCCCGCAGCCGCTCCGCCAGTTCGGCGCGGATGAGGACCACCGCCCGTTCGATCTTGACCCGTTCGGTGACGAAGTGCCGGGCCGGATAGATCGCCGCCTGCTCCAGCTGCGCGATCGGATTCCCGGTGAGCGGATCAATCTTGGTGATCCGCTCGACCTGGTCCCCCCAGAGCTCGACCCGCACCGCTTGCTCGGCGTAGGCCGGGTAGATCTCGATCGTATCCCCCCGGACCCGAAAGGTGCCGGGCTCGAAGCTCACGTCGTTGCGGCCGTACTGGATCCGCACCAGCTCCGCCAGGATCCCGTCCCGCCCGGGGCTCTCGCCCCGCTTGACCGTCACCATCAGACGGCGGTATTCGACCGGATCGCCGAGGCCGAAGATCGCGCTCACCGTGGCGACGATGACGACGTCGTCGCGCTCCATCAGGGACGACGTCGCGCGCAGGCGCAGCTGCTCGATGTCCTCGTTGATCGAGGCGTCCTTCTCGATGTAGACGTCGGTCGAGGGGACGTAGGCCTCGGGCTGGTAGTAGTCGTAGTAGGAGACGAAATACTCGACCGCGTTGTGGGGGAGGAACTGGCGGAGCTCGCCGTAGAGCTGGGCGGCGAGGGTCTTGTTATGGGAAAGCACCAGGGTGGGCCGGCGGTAGTTCGCGATGACGTGAGCCAACGTCATCGTCTTACCCGAGCCGGTCACGCCGAGGAGGGTCTGGTACTTCTCTCCCCGGACCAGGCCCGCGGTGAGCGCGGCGATGGCTCTGGGCTGATCACCGGCGGGCTCGAAGGGAGCTACGACCTCGAAAGCGGGCATGACGAATCATACCACTATCGGGGTTTGTTCGGGAGATAAGGGAGGAGGGGAAGGAGAGGAGGAGAGGAAGCGAACGCGGCATCGAGGACAAGGGAAAGAGGAAGGAGAGGAGGAGGCGAACGCGGCATCGAGGACCGAGGATCACCGGTGAAGACGCGACCTACGCCCCTCCCATCTGGAGCAGCCGCTTCCATTCGACCGCCGAGACCGGCATCACGGAAAGGCGGGAGATCCGGACCAGGGCGAAGCTCTTGAACGCCGGGTCGGCTTTGATGGTGGCGAGGGTGACCGGTGTCGGGATCGCCGGTCCCGCTTTCAGATCGACCGCCACGAAGCGAGGGTCCTTCTGTTTCGGATCGGGATACGCCGCCCGGATCACCGTGGCGCGTCCCACGATCGCCTTCTCCTCCCCCGAGTGGTAGATCAGGACCTCATCCCCCTTGGCCATCCCCCGCAGATGCAGCAGGGCTGCGGGGGCGGCGACGCCGTCCCATGTGGTCGTCCGGTCCTTCACCAGCTGGGGAAAGGAGTAGGTCGAGGGTTCGGTCTTGAGGAGCCAGTGGGGCATAGGACGGGTGACGGGTGACGGGTGACGGGTGACGGGTGACGGGTGACGGGTGACGGGTGACGGGTGACGGGTGACGGGTGACGGGTGACGGGTGACCAAAGATCGGGATGCGGCACATCCTGTCAATAGCGATCGAGATCCTTCGCAACTGCGATGGGGCCGGTGTAGCCGCCGCGGCGGACTCCCGCCACCACTTCGGAGTCGCTGGCACCCATCCGGACCACGTGGGTGAGGACCAGCAGCTTGGGATGGGCCCGCGCCGCAAGCGCGCCAAGCTCCTCGCCGGAGGTGTGGAAGGATCGGAGATAGGCCGGCCAGTCATCGCCCCTCGGCCGCGCCTCCGGCGCAACGCGCGATGACGGGTACACCTCGTGCACGAGCACGTCCACCCCGCGTGAAGCGACTTCGAGCGAATCACTGGGCCGGGTGTCGCCGGAGATCACGATCGTCCGCCCCGGCGCATCAACGCGATAACCGAATGCTTCGGGCCAGCTCCCGTGCCGCACCGGGACGGCGGTGACGCGCACGCCGCCGCTGTCAAAGACCACTCCGGGCGCGATCTCCCTGACCGTTACCCGCCACCCATCGGCCACCTCGTGCTCCAGCCCTTCCGTCCTGATCCGGATGTCGTCTGAGTACGCCGCGAGCAGATGATCCACCATCGCGCGGGTACCCTTGGGACCGAAGATCGGGAATGGCGTGGTCCGCCGCATTACCCAGGAGGTGAGGATCAGGTCGGCGAGGCCGAGGGTGTGGTCGGTGTGGAGGTGGGTGAGGAAGAGCGCGGTGGGGCCCGCAATGGAAAGACCGGCGGCACGGAGCTGACGTTCAACACCGGTGCCGGCATCGAAGAGGAAGAGCCGGTCGCCCACGGTGACCGCCGTGGCGGGTCCCTGGTGGTGCGGGTCGGGGAATGGCCCGCCGGTCCCGAGGGTGATGACCTGCACCGGCGGGAGCTGGGCGGCGAGCGGCGGCGGAATGATGACCGCGCACGCGAGGAAGAGATGCCGGATCTTCATTCGGGTGCACCTCCACTCCGCGTCAGTACCATCCGGATATCGGCCCGCTGGTATTCGCTCGACGCCAAGGGCGCCTCGACGAAGCCGAGCTTGCGGTAGAGCGAGAGCGCGGGAGCGAGGGAACGATTGGAGACCAGCTCGACTTGGCGGGCACCGAGCGACCAGGCGAGCGCAAGGGCGGCGACACCGAGTGCCAAGCCGATGCCGAGCCCGCGAAGGGATTCATCCACCGCCATCTTGGCGAGCTCGAAGCTCCCATCGGGTTCCGCCAGGAGGGCGCAGACGCCGACGACCTCTCCACCCCGCTCCGCAACCAGGATGTGCCCCCCTTGGGCGAGGATGTGGCCTTGCGGATCATCGAGCAC
>JBIOIC010000110.1:0-7101 GCA_044449625.1 Gemmatimonadales bacterium
GTGCGCCCATCTCGAACGCATCGTCATCGTCGGCTGCGGCACCTCGTGGCACGCGGGCCTGGTCGGCCGCCATGTGCTGGAGGAGTTGGCACGGATCCGGGTGGAAGTGGAATATGCCTCCGAGTTCCGCCAGCGGCGGCCGATCGGGATGGCCGGAGCGCTCACCATCGTGATCTCCCAGTCGGGCGAGACCGCGGATACCCTCGAAGCCCTGCGTGCCGCGCGCGCGGCGGGTTCACGGGTGGCGGGGATCGTCAATGCGGTCGGGAGCACCATCGCACGGGAGGCAGGGGGCGGGATCTATCTCCACGCGGGCCCCGAGATCGGTGTCGCCTCGACCAAGGCGTTCACCTCGCAGCTCGCCGCCCTGCTTCTCTTGGGACTCTACCTCGGTCGCTACCGCGGGATGTCGGCGGATGAGGGTCGCACCGTGGCGGCAGATCTGCTCGAGCTGCCCAGCCTGGTGGAACGCGCCCTGGCGCTGGAGCCTCAGATCAAGACCGCCGCGGTGAACATCTTCCGGGATGCGGGAAGCGCGCTCTTCCTCGGGCGGGGGCTGCAGTTCCCCGTCGCGCTCGAGGGGGCGCTCAAACTCAAGGAGATCAGCTACATCCACGCTGAGGGGTTTCCCGCCGCGGAGATGAAGCATGGCCCGCTGGCGCTGGTCGATGACGCGATGCCGGTCGTCTTCCTGGCACCGAAGGATGAGGTCTACCCCAAGGTCGTCTCGAACATGCGGGAGGTGCAGGCGCGGGGGGGGCGTATCCTCGCCATCACCAGCGAGGGCAACGGCGATCTGAGCGCGATCGCCGAACAGCAGGTGGCCGCGCCCGCCGCATCGCCGCTCCTGGCCCCCGTCGTGACCGTGATCCTGCTGCAGCTCCTGGCGTATCACGTGGCGATCGGCCGGGGCTGCGACGTGGATCGGCCGCGCCACCTCGCGAAGAGCGTCACGGTCGAATGATCAGTCGCGCACTCCTCGCCCTCGCGATGGCGGCGCTGCTGCCGGCCGTTGGGCTGTGTGCCCAGGGGACGGACGGAGCGACGTCGGGCTTTCAGCCGGGCGACCGGGTGCTGCTCGCGGTCGAGGGGGAGCAGAAGCTCACCGACACCTTTACCGTGGTCACCGGCCCGCTGGTGGAACTCCCGGGGATCGGTCCCCTCTCCTTGGCCGGGGTCCGCCGGGGCGACGTCGAGGCCTACCTGACCGACCAGCTCGGCCGATATCTGAAGCATCCCGTGGTGCACGCCCGGGTGCTGCTCCGGGTCGAGGTGGTGGGTGAGGTGGTGCGACCCGGTTTCTACGCCGTTCCCGCCGATGCGCTCCTCTCGGACGCCATGATGGCGGCGGGAGGGCTCACCCAAAATGCCAAGTTCGCCTCGCTCAGCGTGGTGCGGCACGGCTCGCCGGTCTGGGAGGGCGCCCCGCTCCAGACGGCCATTGCCGACGGCCGTACCCTCGACGACCTCCGGCTGCAGTCGGGGGATGCGTTGGTGATCCCCCGGCGGCACGATCCCGAATCCACCATGCGCATCGTCGCCATCGTGGTGACGATCCCTGCGGCCATCTTCGGAATCACGACCCTCTTTTGATCATCCTCTCCGTGGTGGGCGCTCGCCCCAATTTCATGAAGTTGGCCCCGGTGGCCCGGGCGCTGGCGCGGCGCCCGGACGTGACCCACGTCGTGGTGCACACCGGCCAGCATTACGATCCCGTCCTCTCCGACGGTCTGTTCCACGATCTCGATCTTTCGGCCCCGGACCACCATCTGGGCGTGGGATCGGGGTCCCATGCCGCGCAGACCGCGACGGCGATGATCCGCCTCGAGCCGGTGCTCGAGGGGGAGCGCCCCGACATGGTCCTCGTCTACGGCGACGTCAACTCGACCCTTGCCGCAGCACTGGTGGCTGCCAAGCTCGAGATCCCGGTGGCGCATGTGGAGGCGGGCCTTCGCAGTGGTGACCTTCGGATGCCGGAGGAGGTCAATCGCCGGGTCGTCGATCGGATCGCTTCCGTCCTCTTTGCGCCTTCGCGCGACGCGATCGACAACCTCCGCGCCGAAGGGGTGGAGGAGTCGCGGATCCACTTCGTCGGAAACGTCATGGCGGACTCCCTGGCGGCGGCGCTTCCCAGGGCCGCTCGCCTTCGGGCGCATGAGCGGTTCGGGCTCGCGGACCGGTCATACGGGCTGGTCACGCTGCACCGCCCCTCCAACGTCGACGACCCGGGGCGTCTAGCCGAGTTGCTCGATACCCTGACCGAGGCCAGCGGCGCGCAACCGATCCTGTTCCCCATGCACCCGCGGACCCGCGCCCGGCTTCATACGATGGGCTGGGTGCCGGCCACCGACGGCGGCCTCCGCATCACCGAACCGGTGGGGTACCTCGAGATGCTGGGCCTCACTTCGGCGGCCGCGTTCGTGATCACCGATTCGGGTGGCGTCCAGGAGGAGACCACCTGCCTCGGCGTGCCCTGTCTCACCGTCCGGTCCACCACGGAGCGGCCCATCACCTGCAGCGCCGGTACCAACCGGCTCGTCCCCCCGGAGAAGGGGGCCATACTCTCGGCGATCCGCGCGGCATGCGCCGACCGACCCGCGGCCCCTCCGATCATCGAGCGATGGGATGGCCGAGCCGGGGAGCGAATTGCCGCCGCCCTCTGCGGCTCCGGTCCGATCAGATCGAGCCTGGACCAGGGGGCCGAGGATTCCCGGTGGGTGCGGGCGGCATCGTAGCGGATGATCGGGGGACCTCCCCGCGGGCGATCGCCCGCGATTCCTGTCCGGTCCGGGGTGCGGTTGGGGCCCCGGGTCGGGCAGCCCCCCAGAGATCTGACATATAAGGATAGGCATCTCCGTAATACCCCTCCCTTGCGGTCTACGGTCCAATGCTGAATTATGGTGCTGGTGCCTCATCGTGGATGCACGCATTTTGTGCGTCAACGATAGCCCTATCTGACGCTAGTTTGTAACATGTTGTAAGGCATGTGGTTATGAGCTACATCATCAACGGTGGAGTGGCACTCCCCTTGCCTGTGGCGGTAGGTCAACATCCACCCGTCTTGCCAAACCAGCAGTTCCAGCGCCGCCGCCCTCGAGGAGCCGACTCATGACGCCCAAGGATCGTCCGCCGCCGTCGCCCCCCCCGCAGCCCATGGCCGAACCGACGGCCACCCTCCTGCGCGAGCTCGTGGCGCACCTGCGGCAGAACCGGACGCAGTTGCGCGAGGAGTGGGCCCGCCGGATCACCCACGCCCAGCTGCTCACGGCGATGACCGAGGGGGAGATCTTCGCCGAAGCCACGTCGGTGTACGACAACTACGTGGAGGCGCTTGAGACCGGGACGTTCGAGGCCCTCCAGGCCTACGCCCGGAACCTCTCGGAGCGCATCATCCCCCGCGGGGTCGAGACCCACGAAGTCGTCGGGATCGTGCTCCTGCTCCGTGACGTGCTGGCGCGGTCGCTCTTCGCGAAGTATCACGAGGACTTCACCAAGCTCAACCGGATCCTCGACGCCTACGAGCCCGCGGCCAACTCGATCGCCAACACGGTCGCCGTCGGCTTCGTCCAGGAACGCGAGCGCGTGATCCGCCAGCAGCAGGAGGCGATCCGCGAGCTGTCCACGCCGGTACTGCAGGTGCGCGAGCGGCTGCTGATCCTTCCGATCATCGGCGTCATCGATCCGCAGCGGGCCCGGCAGTTGACCGAGCAGCTGCTCCGGGCGATCCGGACCAACCGCGCCAAGGTCGTCGTCATCGATATCACTGGCGTGGCTGCGATGGACTCCAACGTCGCGAACCACCTGGTACAGACGGTCGAAGCGTCCCGGCTGCTGGGCGCCACGGTCATCGTCACGGGCCTCTCGCCGGAGATCGCCCAGACCCTCGTCACGATCGGCGTGGACCTGAGCGAGATGGCCACGGTCGGTGACCTGCAAGGCGGCATCGAGGAAGCGGAGCGCCTCCTGGGATACAAGGTCCTCGAGTTGGCCGAGCCCACCCCGCAGGCCTAGAAAGGGGGTGGGTCGTGGAAGTTCCGATTCTGAAGCAGGGGCACCACCTGATCGCCTCCATCCAGTCGGCGCTGACCGACGCCGACCTCTCGCAACTTCGGGAGGCACTGGTGGAGCGGGTGGGGCGGTTCCGGTCCCGCGGGGTCATCGTGGACGTGACGGCCCTCGATGTCATGGACTCGTTCGCCGTGCGCACGCTCCGGGACCTGGCGTACATGACCCGGTTGCGCGGCGCCGAGACGGTCATCGTCGGCATTCAGCCCGAGGTCGCCTTTGCCATGGTGCAGCTCGGCCTGACGCTCAAGGGGGTCGCCACCGCTCTCGACCTTGAGGAGGGCCTGGCGTTCCTCAACCAGCCGGGGCGGGAGCGGCGGGATCATGGCTGATCCCGCCCAGTGGACGATCGCCGCGGATCTCGACGTCGTTCGAGCCCGGCAGGGGGTGCGCGAGCTTGCCGCTTCCGCGGGGTTCTCAGCCGGCGACCAGACGGTCATCGCCGCGGCGATCTCCGAGATCGCGCGCAACATTCTCATGTATGCGCGGACCGGCACGATCTCGGCCCGCCTGGAACGCAACGGCGACCGCGAGGGGATCGTGATGGTCGCCGAGGATCACGGACCCGGGATCGCGGATATCCGCCGGGCCAGTCAGGACGGCGTCTCGACCTCCGGCGGCCTCGGGCTCGGCCTCCCCGGTGCCCGGCGCCTGATGGACGATTTCGAGATCGCGTCCGAGTACGGGCGTGGGACGACGATCACGATGAAGAAGTGGAAGCGGGTGCATGCAGGGTAGGGACGGCAGCGATGCGGCGCTCGACTGGGGGGCCGCGACCTTTACGTTGCCCGGGGAGACCGAATCGGGCGACCTGCATGTCGTGCTGCTGTTCGCCGGCGGCGCACTGATCGGGGTGGTGGATGCCCTCGGGCACGGCAGCGAGGCCGCCGCCTCAGCCCGCATCGCGGTCGCCGTGCTCGAACAGGATCCCTCCGCTCCGGTATCGGAGCTGTTGCGCCGCTGCCACAGCGCCTTGAACGGGAAACGGGGCGTCGTGATGAGTCTCGCCGCATTCGACTGGGCCGCAGGTGTCCTCACCTGGGCCGGTGTCGGCAACGTGGAGGGGTACGTCTTCGCCGGCAGCGGCGCGGGGCGACCTGCCCGCACGACGCTGATCGCCCCCGGAGGAATCGTCGGCTCGGCACTCCCTCTGGTCCGGCCGACCAAGGTCGATCTGGCCGCCGGTGACCTCCTCGTCTTCCTGACCGACGGGATCCGGGGCCACTTCGTCGATCGTCTTCCGCGGGAGGAGCCCCCCCAGCAACTGGCAGAGTCGATCATGAGTCGCTGTGGCAAGGGCACGGATGATGCACTCGTGCTGGTGGCACGCTACCTGGGCCTCCCACGGTGAGTTCCCTTATGGAATCATCGCCGACCCCCACTATTCCGGCGGTCGCGGAAGCGGGGAAGCCGACCGGGGCGATCCGGCTCCTCGCCGTGGCCGCGGAAGGCGATGCGGGGGCGCTACAGGAGGTGCGCCAATGGGCCAGTGATGCCGGGGTCCGTTGTGAATATGTGACCGATCTTCCTCGGGCCGCCCGGAAGCTCTCCGCCGAGCGGTGGGATGCGGTCATTGCCACGGTGGGAGTACCCGCCGAGGAAGAGGCCTTGGCCTGGTGGGTCGATGCCCTCCGCGGAGCCATCGGGACCCCCCGTCTGATCGCCGTCGTTCACCGGCCTTCGATGGGCCTGGTTCTTCGGGCTGAACGGCTTGGCGTTCTTGAGCTTCTGTCGGCTCCCGTACGACGGGAGGATTTCCAGCGGGCGGTCGCCCGGCTTCGCACGGCCGTCGCGGAAGTCGCGATTCCGCTCCCCGTCGTCGGAGCCGAAGGACGGTACGCACTCGTAGGTCAGAGTGCCGCGATGCTTGACGTCTACAAGCAGATCGCGCGTGTGGCATCGAGTTCCGTGACCGTCCTCCTGCAAGGGGAGTCCGGGACCGGCAAGGAGGTCGTGGCACGGGCCATCCATGAGCACAGCCCGCGGTTGGCGCGTTCGTTCGTCGCCGTCAATTGCGCCGCGATCCCCGAGAACCTCCTCGAGAGCGAACTCTTCGGTCATGAGAAGGGGGCGTTTACCGGCGCGGTGGCGCGGAAGATCGGGCGGTTCGAGCTCGCTGCGGGCGGAACGCTCTTTCTTGATGAAGTGGCCGACATGAGCCTTCCGCTGCAGGCGAAGATCCTGAGAGTCACCCAGGAGCGGGAGATCGAGCGCGTCGGGGGCGGGGATCCCATTCCGGTGGACGTCCGGCTCCTGGCGGCCACGAACCGGGACCTCCGGGCCGCGATCGACCAGGGCCGGTTTCGCGAAGATCTCTACTACCGACTGGCGGTGGTCACGATCGAACTGCCCCGGCTGTCGGAACGGGGGGACGACCTCCTCCTGCTGACGGCCCATTTCGTCCGGCTCTTCGCGGAGCGCGCGGGGAAGGAGGTCGGTGCCATTTCCGATCGCGCCCTGGAGCGCCTGCGAGCCCACGAGTGGACCGGGAATGTTCGCGAGTTGCGGAACTCGATCGAGCGCGCCGTCATACTGGCGACGGACGGAGTCCTGCGGGTCGAGCACCTCCCGGAGGAGCCGGGCATCGACGAGCCCGCCCGCGGTGACCGCTCCTCCGGCGGGGTGATGACGCTCGCCGAATCGGAGGCGCGGCACATCGCGCGGGTCCTGGCCCACACCGGGGGACAGATCAGTGCGGCCGCCGACCTCCTCGGCATCCATCGCAATACCCTTACCCGCAAGATCCGGGAGTACGATCTGTGAGGGTTGAGCACGCGCTTCACCTGCTGCCCGAAGGCGAACTCCTCGGCCCCCTTCGCGATCTCGTCCTCGCGAGTGCGGATCCCGAAGACTCTGTCGCCTGGGGCGGTGCCGCGCCATATCTGACGGTGGCGAAGCGGAATGTCAGCGCCGAAGATCTTCGGCGCGGGCTCCCCGACCTTCTGCGCCGGGTCGTCGACCACGTCAGCTCCCTCTACGAAGCGTACGCGGAGGCGCTGCACCATCAGGATGAGGGGCGTGCCGTCGAGGCGGTCA
>JBIOIC010000111.1:0-7072 GCA_044449625.1 Gemmatimonadales bacterium
GCTTCGGTCACCACGTTCGTGGAGAGGGGGAGCAGATCTCGAACGACGTTCCCCCTCTCCTCGTACGAGGAAACGGGGGAAAGTGACCGGGAACGAACCGACCCCGTTGCGCGTCTATCAGTGGGGCGTGCAACAGTGACACCGATCTACCGTCTCTAAGGCGCACACCATATATGATAGGGCGCGGTGGTGTCGAAATGAAACAGTTGGCTTCGCCCTAGGCGGCCGATGGGGCGCATAACTGACCCGATGCGCCAAAGCCAATGGTGGGCGTGAGTTAGCTAAGCCGTTGATTTTAGCTGTCTTAACGGCTATATTGCGCGACTAATTTTTAAACGGTTACACCGGGGCGCGTTCGCCACGGGGACCGGGAGCAGTCAGGAGGCATTCGTGGCAACCAAGGCTCGACCCAAGCGGCGCGCGCTTCGTCCGGCGCAGATCGCTCGAGCGGTAGATGAGGGCAGGGAATCCCTGGACCTCTATCTGGATGAGATCAGCCGAGTCCCGCTTCTTTCGCGGGACGAGGAGCTGGAGCTTGCCCGCAAGGCGTTCCGGGGGGACATCAAGGCCCAGGAGCGGCTCGCGCGGCACAACGTGCGATTCGTGGTGTCGGTCGCCAAGAAGTTCCAGAATCGCGGCGTGCCGCTGGTCGATCTGATCGGCGAGGGGAACCTCGGCCTGATGACGGCGGCGCGGAAGTTCGATCCCGATCGCGGCGTCAAGTTCATCTCTTACGCCGTGTGGTGGATCCGCCAGGCGGTCCAGGCGGCAATCGCCCGGCACGGCCGTCCGGTGCGGGTGCCACTCAACCGCACCGCCGACCTGAGCCGGCTCGGCCGTACCACCACGCTCCTCAAGGAGAAGCTCGGCCGGATGCCGACGACCGAGGAGCTGGCCCGCGCGACCGGTCTGACCGTCGAGGCGGTACGCTCCCTCTCGGCGCTCAACACCGAGGCGGTGCGGCTGGACCAGCCCACCCGCGACGGCGAGAACAGCGAGCGGATTGAACGCTTTGCCGCCGACCAGGAAGGGACCGACTCCTCGGCCATCGCCAACAGTCAGACGGCGGATATCGAGACGGCGCTCTCGACCCTGCCGCCCCGGGACGCGAAGGTGCTCCGGCTCTACTTCGGGCTCGATGATGGCAATGCGCGGACGCTGGAAGAGATCGGCCGGATGATGGGGGTCACCCGCGAGCGGATCCGTCAGCTCCGCGACCGGGCACTCACCCGGCTTCGCGAGGGCGAGACCGGCGAGCGGCTGCGGGATCTGGTGGCGTAACAGCGGTCAGGGGTGAGTGGTAAGAGGTAAGCGGGCTCCCATTCGAGGTTTCGATTGGGAGCCCGCTCACTTCTTACCCCTCACCGCTCACGTCACATTGCATTCTACTCGTTGAACATCCGGAGCACCCGCTGCAGGATCCCGCCGTGCTCCAGGTATTCGAGTTCGACGTGGCTGTTGAGTCGGACGACGGCCGGAAAGGTCGTGGTCTTGCCATCGTCGGCCCGGGCGGTGACAGTGACCCGGCCGCCGGGGGTGAGCTTGTCGATCCCGCTCAAGACGTAGGTCTCCCGTCCGGTGAGACCCAGGGAGGCGCGGGTGACGCCCGGCTCGTAGGTGAGCGGCAGCACCCCCATCCCCACCAGGTTGCTCCGGTGGATCCGCTCGAAGCTCTCCGCGATCACGACTTTGACGCCGAGGAGCATCGCCCCTTTGGCGGCCCAGTCCCGGCTCGATCCGGCGCCGTACTCCTTGCCGGCGAGGATGAGGAGCGGGGTCTTCTCCGCGATGTAGCGCATCGCCGTGTCGTAGATGGAAGCGACCTCGCCATCGGGGAGGTGGACGGTCCAGTTCCCCTCCTTCTCCGGCGTGAGCGCGTTCTTGATCCGCGTGTTGCCGAAGGTCCCCCGCATCATCACTTCGTGGTTCCCGCGCCGCGAACCGAAGGTGTTCCAGTCGACCTGCTCGACTCCGTGCTCCTTCAAGTACTTGGCGGCGGGGCCGTTCTTCGGAATGGCGCCGGCGGGGGAGATATGGTCGGTGGTGACAGAATCGCCGAGGACGGCCAGAACGCGGGCGCCGGCGATGTCCTTCAATGCCGACGGCTTGGGCGCGAGCCCCTGGAAGAACGGGGGCTCCTGCACGTAGGTGCTCTTTTTGTCCCAGGCGTAGCGGCTGCCGGTCGGCACTTCAAGCGCCTTCCACTCGGCGTCGCCATCGAAGACATGGCCGTACTCGTGGGTGAAGAGTTCCGGCTTCAACGCCGCCGCCATCGTATCGGCGATCTCCTTCTGGGAGGGCCAGATATCCTTCAAGAAGACCGGCTCCCCCTGGTCGGAGATGCCGAGCGGTTCGGTGGTGAGGTCGGCGTCGACGCGGCCGAGGAGGGCGAAGGCCACGACGAGCATCGGCGAGGCGAGGTAATTGGCGCGGACCTGCGGATGGATGCGGGCCTCGAAGTTCCGGTTGCCCGAGAGCACCGCGGCGCAGACCAGGGAGTTCTCGTCGATGGCGCGAGCCACGCCATCGGGGAGGGGACCACTGTTCCCGATGCAGGTGGTGCAGCCGTAGCCGACCGTCTGGAAGCCGAGCCGGTCGAGGAAGGGGGTGAGGCCGGCATCGCGGAGGTAGTCGGTGACGACACGGGACCCCGGCGCCAGGCTCGTCTTGACCCAGGGGCGGGACTTGAGCCCCTTGGCGACCGCCTTCTTGGCGAGGAGCCCGGCGCCGACCATCACCGACGGGTTCGAGGTGTTGGTGCAGGAGGTGATCGCGGCGATGACGACCGTGCCGTCGTGGAGATCGCAGGGCTCACCGTTCACTTCGGTGTGGACTTCCGGCGGCGGCGCGAGCGCGACGGCGGAGCCGTTCCCCCCCTCGTTCATCCAGCGGGAGAAGGCGGCCTGGGCCAGTTCCTTCCGCAGCGCCGGCACGGTCGGCTGCATCAGGTCGGGGAGGGTCACCGCGAAGCTCTTCTTGAGTTCGCGGAGGGGAACCAGGTCCTGGGGCCGCTTGGGCCCGGCCAGGGAGGGTTCGATGGTGGAGAGATCGAGTTCGAGGGTGTCGGTAAACTCGGGGTCGCGCACATCGTCGGTGCGGAAGAGCCCCTGCTCCTTGCAGTAGCGTTCGACCCGCTCGACCGCGGCCTGATCGCGCCCGGTGCGCTGGAGATAGCGCAGCGTCTCCTGGTCCACCGGGAAGAAGCCGATGGTGGCGCCGTACTCCGGGCTCATGTTGGCGATCGTGGCGCGATCGGCCAATCCGAGGTTCGAGATCCCAGGGCCGTAGAACTCGACGAACTTGTCGACCACCCCCTTCTTCCGGAGCATCTGCGTCACCCGGAGAACCAGATCGGTCGCGGTGGTGCCGACCGGGAGGGCGCCGGAGAGCTTCATCCCGATCACATCGGGGACCAGCATGAAGTAGGGCTGGCCCAGCATCACCGCTTCCGCCTCGATCCCGCCGACTCCCCAGCCGACCACGCCGAGGCCGTTGATCATCGTGGTGTGGGAGTCGGTGCCGACGAGGGTGTCGGGATAGAGGGTCGGCTCGCCGTGCTGATCGCGGAGTTGCACGCCGGGGGAGAGGTACTCGAGGTTCACCTGGTGGCAGATCCCGGTGCCGGGGGGGACCACGCGGAAGTTGTGGAACGCATTCTGGGCGAACTTGAGGAGCTGGTACCGCTCCCGGTTCCGTTCGAACTCCATCTCCACGTTATAGCGGAACGCCGCCGCGTTGCCGAATCGGTCCACCTGGACCGAGTGGTCAATGACGAGGTCGCAGGGGACCATCGGGTTGATCTTGTCGGGATCCCCCTTCATCCGGGCCATCGCGTCGCGCATCGCGGCGAGATCGACGACGCAGGGGACGCCGGTGAAGTCCTGCAGCAGGACCCGGGCCGGCATGAAGGGGAATTCGGTGCGGGTCGCCTTGGGCTGCCAGCTTCCCAGGGTTCGCACGTGGTCTTCGGTGGCGAAGCCGCGTCCGCAGTGGCGGAGCAAGTTCTCCAGCATCACGCGGATGGAGAAGGGGAGCCGGTCGAGCTTGGCGAGGCCCTGTTTCTCGAGCTCGCGCATGCGGTAGACGACGGCATTGCCGGACCCGGCGGCGAGGGTGCCGCGGGTGCCGAAAGGATTCACGTTCTTCGTGGACATGGGAGTAGCTTTGTGGAGACGGAGAAGGACTACCCACCGGTGGATCCGTTCGCCCGCCGGGCATCCAGAATATAGCACATGATCGAGCCGCCGTACGCCATCACCCGTCAGGACGACGCCGTCACCATCCAGTGGGGGCCGGAGGCGGGGGAACGCCGCTATGAGGCCCGGGCGCTCCGCCTGGCCTGCCCCTGTGCTGAGTGCGTGGAGGAGATGTCGGGGCGGCCGATGCTCGAGCCGGCACGGGTCCCGCTCGATGTGCGGCCAACCAAGCTCGACCTCGTCGGCAACTACGGGATCAGGATCTGGTGGAGCGACGGGCATCATACGGGGATCTATACGTTTGAGCTCCTGAGACGGTGGGAACGGTAGATAGGGTGCAGGTCACAGGTCACCGGTCGCAGGGTATCGGTCACGGGGGGTACACCCTGTGCCCTGCGATCTGTGACCTGCGACCTACTCCCCGCCCCTTGCGCCCCGGGCTTCCGGGCGTAGGTATAAGGAAGCTCACCCACGGAGCTCCTCATGCTGCACCACCGGCACTCGCTTTTTCGGGAAGGGATCACCGCCGGTTTCCTCGGCGCCCTCGCCGTCGCCATCTGGTTCCTCGCCCTCGACCTGATCGGGAGCCGCCCGCTCAACACGCCGAACGTGCTGGGTCAGGTGATCCTCTTTCAGACGCACGACCCGTCCGCCACCATCAACGCGGCGGCGGTGGCGGGTTACACCGTGCTTCACTTCACCGTTTTCATCGCCATCGGCGTCATCGCGACGGCGCTGTTCCACGCCGCCATCGGCAACCCGCTGGCGCGGCCCGCCCTCCTGATGCTCTTCATCGTCTTCGAGGGGTTCTTCGCCGGGATCACCCTGATGTTCTCCGAAGCCACCCGGCAGCTCTTCCCCCTCTGGTCGGTGCTCGCGGCCAATCTCCTCGCCGCGGGGGTGATGGGAGGGTACCTCTGGCGCCATCATCCGGCGCTCAAGCGGGCGATCGAACGGCTGCCGCTCGGAGCGGGAAAGTAGAAAGCGGGACAGCGGGCACTGACTGACGGGATGACGGCAAGTTGGCAAGGCGGGGGGCGGGAACCGAAAGGGGCCTGCCCCTCGTATTATTCAGGCCAGCGTCATTTACCCCCGGTCCAATCTCTCGACGGATGTTCCGATGAAGCGTCCTCTTCTCCTTTCTCTTTTCTCCCTTCTCCTCTTCTTCTCTTCTTCTCTCGCGGCGCAGCTCGAACCCCCCTCCACCGGCGGCGTCCCCGCGCTGATGCGGGAACTTTCCAAGCTGGGCCACTACGAGCGGGTGCTGATGATCGGGGCCCACCCCGACGACGAGGACACCGAGCTCCTGATGATCCTCTCCCGCGGAGAGGGTGCGGAGACGGCCTACCTCTCGCTGACCCGGGGCGAAGGGGGGCAGAACCTCATCGGCCCCGAACTGGGCGACGCACTCGGCATCCTCCGGACCGAGGAGCTCCTCGCGGCGCGGCGGATTGACGGAAGCCAGCAGTTCTTTACCCGCGCGTATGATTTCGGATTTTCCAAGACGATCGACGATGCTTGGAAGCATTGGCCCCAGGATTCGGTGCTGAAGGATGTGGTGCGGATCATCCGGCGGTTCCGGCCCCAGATCGTCGTCTCGGTGTTCAGTGGAACGCCGAGGGACGGGCACGGCCAGCATCAGGTGGCGGGATGGGCGGCGAAGAAGGCGTTCGAGGTGGCGGGGGACTCGACGAGGTTCCCTGAGCTCTGGACCGAGGAGCATCTGGCGCCATGGACGCCGCTCAAGCTCTACCGGAGCGCGCGGTTCGATACGGCGTCGACCGTTGTCTCCTTCGATGGCGGTGCCATCGATCCGGTGACGGGGAAGACCTATCGCCAGCTCGCGATGGCGGGGCGGAGTCTGCATCGGTCGCAGAAGATGGGGCAGTTGCAGCTGATCGGGCCGAGCACGGCGCGGGTGACGCTCTGGGAGGACCGGACCGGGAAGGGAGCGGGAGGATTCTGGGCGGGGATCGATACGACGCTGGCAGGGTGGCCGTCGGTCCAGCATCTGCAGGCGGACGCAAAGGGTCGGGCCATTGCGCTCTTAGCGCGATACGCGGATCGGGTGCACAGCGCACGCGAAGGAGCCGTGTCGGAAGGCGAGAACGGACGCCTGCACCGTATTGTCGAGGCTTTTCATCTCGTGCGGTGTGCGATCGTCGATTGCCAGCGCGGTACCGACTCTGGTGAGACGATCCCGGTCGAGATCGTCAACGAGTCGGCTCATGTCGAGTCGGCGATGACAAGCCAATCCCATGTGCTCTTCGACGCGATCGCGGTACAGCCGCGGGTCGCCATCGGTGACACCGTCGATATCACAACCATCGTTTCGAACACCGGTGATGCCCCGATCACCGCAACCTGGGCGGTGACCTCCATGCTGGGGATCGACCCCGTCAGCGGTCGGGAGTCGGTCGGGCCGAAGCAGGCGGGGTCGACGCGGTCACAAGTTGTCGTCCCGAGCGGGGAGACGCCCACCACACCCTATTTCCTGCGGGTGCCCAGGTCAGGGTCGTTCTATGTGTGGCCGCGTTCTTTCCGGTCGTGGTGGGGGCTTCCCTTCGCGCCAGCCGACCTATCGGTATGGGCGGGTATGACCGGGGTCGGCGATTCGGATCTGACGACCGCGGAACGGGAGCTGACCTTCCGCACCAATGACCCCGCTTCGGGCGAGATCCGCCGCCCCGTCTTCATCGTCCCGCGCGTGAGCATCAAGCTCACCCCTGATGAGATCCTCCTCCCGTTGGGGAAGGGTTCGATCACCTTCAAGGTCATCCTGGAGCACGGCGCTCGCGATACCACGAGCGGCGAGGTGCGGCTCGAGCTCCCCGACGGGTGGCAGAAGGCGACGCCGAAGCCGTTCACTCTCACGA
>JBIOIC010000112.1:0-7058 GCA_044449625.1 Gemmatimonadales bacterium
GTACGGCTTCCGCCCGGTGATCTGTGACCTGCGACCTGTGACCTGTCCCCTATGGTCTCGCCCGCTGATAGCCGAGACCTGCCAGCCCCATTAACATTCCCCTCCACCCATGCGCCGCATCCGCCAGAGCCGCAGCGCCGACCGCGATCCGGCGCTCCACGAACTCTTCACCCCCGACGGCCTGGAGGGAGAGCCCTTCCCTACCCGGGCCGACGTCCGTTTTCCCCTCCGCCCGCTCGCGGCGGGGCTCCCGACCGATGACGTCGTGGTCACCGATCCACTGGCCGAGGGGTCGGAGACTGATCTCCTCTTCCGCCGGGCGGGGGAACTGGCCTTGCGGGGACGTCCGGCAGACGCGATGGTCACCTATCGCTCGCTGCTCGAGCTCGATGAACATCACGCCCCGGCGCGGGCCGCGCTCGCCGCCATCCTTGAAGCCCAGGGCGACCTCGACGGCGCCGTCGATCAGCTGACCCTGGCACTCGCCGACCGCGCGGGCGATCCCCCGCTCCTCTCCCAGCGCGGCGCCGTCCTCGGCCTCCTCAAACGCTACCCCGAAGCGGAAGCTGATCTCCGCCGCGCACTCCGGGAGGCCCCCGATCATCCCGCCGCCCTCTATTACCTGGGGCTCCTGCTCCACCGCAAGGGACTCCCCACCGAAGCCGTCATCGCGCTCCGCCGGGCCATCGAGGCCGATCCGGTGAACGCGTCGGCGCACTATTACCTGGGCGAGGCGCTGCACCACCAGGGAGACTTTGTCGGGGCCGAGATCGCGCTGCGCCGAGCGGCGGAATTGGATCTCCGCCACGGCCGCGCCTATCAGCTCCTCGGCCGAATACTGGACCGGCAGAACCGCGCCGACGAAGCGCGGGAGATGTACGCCCGGGCGCGGGAGTCCGCCCGATGATCCGCATCGTGGTCGAGGATCTCGCCTTTGCCGAGGTGGATGCGATCGTCCGTCCCGCGGATGCCGCGCTCGAACCGGTGACTACCGCCGCGGCGCGGGTCGACCGCCAGGCGGGGGCGGGGTTCGCGGCGCAGCGCCGGATCCAGACGCTGCTCGCGCCGGGGGCCGCGGTGGTGACCGGCGCGGGAGAGCTCCCCGCCAAGTTCGTGGTCCACGCGGTGATCCAGTCGGCCGATCAGCCGGTGACGGCGGACGCGGTGCGCCGGGCGCTGACCTCCGCCTGGCAACGCATTGCCCAGTGGCAGTTCGCGAACGTCGCGATGCCGTTGATCGGCGCCGGTGCCGGCCAGCTCCCGATCGACGAGGCGGCGCGGCTGCTGCGCGAGACCTTCAACGATCCCGCCCGCGACCCGGGCTTCCCGACCGCGCTCACCATCGTGGTGGACCAGGAACGGGACCGGGCCGAAGTGGACGCCGTCTTCGCTCCGCGGGGACGTCCCTGAATCGCCGGACGCTGGTCATCGCGATCCTGGTGGTCTGGGTCGGCTCCCTCGGCTGGCTCGCCTTCCGCCGCTTCGGCGGAGGGCCGCGGCTCCTCCCCTCAGCGCAGCGGGTCCCGCCGGGCGCCGCGTTCTACTCCGTGACGTGGGGGACGCGCCAGGTGGGGATGGCGTCGATTACCGTCGACACCCTCGCGCCCAGCGATACCTCGCCCGCCGAAGTGCGGGTCTCCGAGCGGCTGGTGCTGATGCTCGCGGGAACGCACGGCCCGGTCCGCCACCAGCTCGTCACCAACGCTTTCCTTAGTACGTCGCTCGGCCTCCGCCGAGTCGAGAGTACGATGGACGGCCCGGAGGGAAAGGGCGCGAGCCGGGTGTCGGTCGCCGGTGATTCCCTCCTCGGCGCCACGATCGACTCAACCGGAGGCCCGTGGAGTTCGCTCCAGCGGATCGATGGCGCGCTCCTCCCCCTCGGCGCCCTTCCGATCGAGATCGCCTATCGGGAGCACCCTGAGCGCGGCGCCACCATCTCCCACCTCGTCTTCGACCCCGCGAGCCTCGAATATTACGCGCTCGCCGCGACCGTGACGGGAGACTCGACCTTCATCGTCCCCGACAGCACCGTCAAGGTCGCCGACAGCTTCGTCGTCGCGAAGACCGACACCCTGCGCGCGTGGCGGGTCGCCCTCACGCTCCGCGGCGTGCCGACCCACGGCTGGTTCGACGTCAACGGCTTCCCGGTGAAGAGCTGGACCGCCGGCGGGCTCACCTTCGAACGGACCGCCTTCGATCTCGCGAATGCGGGGCTCAAAGCGCTGGATGATTCGGTGCATCCTCCGCAAGGGCTGCCGAGCGCACCGCCGACCGCCGGTCCGGGGGATGCCGCGCTGGCGGGAAGCAGCGTGGCGTGGCGGGTCCTCCTTCCCGGCGCGGAGTACACCGGGTTGCAGGGCGCCGGTCCGCTCCAGTCGTTCGCGGGGGACACGCTGGTGATGAACCGGATGCGCTTCATCCCGATGGCGGACCCGATGCGACCGCTGCAGCCGCTCCCGATGACCGACGTGCGCTTCGCCGCGGCGCTCAGGAACGAGCCGCGACTCTCTCCCGATGACACCGCCGTCACCACGCTGGCCCGGCGGATCGTCGGCGCGGAGACGAGCGCCCGGATCGCGAGCGCGCGGCTGATCGACTGGCTGCACCGGAACATCACGCTCGTCAGCGACAGCGCTGGCGGCCCCTGGCCCACCGCGGCGCAGGTGCTCCGCGCCCGGCGCGGCAGTCCGGCCGGCCTCGCGATCCTCTTCACCGCCCTCGCTCGGCGGATCGGGCTCCCGGCGCGGCCGGTGGCGGGACTCCTTCTCTCCCGCGGCCAGGTCAAGACGCATACCTGGGCCGAGGCGTTCATCGGGGACTGGGTCCCCGTCGACCCCGCCTTCGGGCAGTTCCCCGCGACGCCGGCGCACGCCCGGCTCGTCATCGGGGCCACGTCGCACTGGGCCGAGTACGTGCCGCTGGCCGGCCGGCTCACTCCATCCGCATTCCTGGACGGCGAATGATTCGACTCACCTCGCTCACCAAGCGCTACGGTAAGTTCACCGCCGTCGACGACATCTCCCTGAACGTGCCGAAGGGGGAGCTCTTCGGTTTCCTGGGACCCAACGGCGCCGGGAAGACGACGACGCTCCGGATGATCGCCGGGATCCTGCAGCCGACCGCGGGGACCGTCGCCATCGGGGGCCACGACGTGGCGCGGGATCCCATCGCCGCCAAGCAGCTCCTCGGCTTCATCCCCGACCGGCCCTATGTCTATGAGAAACTGACCGGAGCGGAGTTCCTCCGGTTCGTAGCGGGGCTCTACCGGCAGTCGGGGACGGATGTCGAAGCGCGGATGGTGGAGCTCCTCGACCTCTTCGAGCTCACCGGGTGGCAAGATCAGCTGGTGGAGAAGTACAGCCACGGGATGCGGCAGAAGCTGATCATCTCCAGCGCGCTCATCCATCGCCCCGAGGTGATCGTGGTGGATGAGCCGATGGTGGGGCTCGACCCCAAGGGGCAGAGCTTCCTCAAGGATCTTTTCCGGCGCTTCGTGGATCGCGGGGGCACCGTGCTGATGAGCACCCACACCCTCGACGTAGCCCAGGAGGTCTGCGACCGGATCGCGATCATCCACAAAGGGACGATCGCCGCCGTCGGGACGATGACGGAGCTGCGGGAGCAGACCGCGTCGCACGGGATGTCGCTGGAGCAGCTGTTCCTGAAGCTCACCGGCACCGGCGAGGTCGGCGCGCTCGAGGCGGTGTTCGGGAGATGACCGCCGCCGTGCATCCGCGGGAACCGTGGCTCCCCGACCTCATCGGCCCCAAGTGGCGGAGCGCCAAGGCGCGGCTCCGCCAGGAGCGCAAAGGGGCCGGAACCAAGCTCCTCCTCCTCCTCATCGTGGGGACGGTCTTCTGGGGCGGGAGCTACGCGCTGCTGCATCGGGTGCTGGTCTACCTGCGCGAGGCCCCTGAGGTGGGACCGCTCATCGCGAGCAAGATCCTCGCGGTCGGACTGGTCGCTTTCCTCTCCCTCCTCCTGCTCTCCAACCTCATCACCGCGCTCTCCTCTTTCTTCCTGGCGCGCGACCTCGACCTCCTGATCTCCGCGCCGGTCGACTGGCTCTGGTTCTACCTCGCCAAGCTGGGGGAGAACCTCTTTCATTCCTCCTGGATGGTGGTGGTGATGGCGGTGCCGATCTTCGCCGCCTACGGCGTGGTCTTCGGCGGCGGCCCGCTCTTCCCCCTCGTCGCCGCGGCGGCGTTGCTTCCGCTCCTCATCATCCCGGCGGCCGCGGGGGCCGCCGTCACCCTGGTGCTGGTGAATGTCTTTCCCGCCCGGCGGCTCCGCGATTTCCTGACCCTGATCGCGGTCGCGGCGGCAGCGGCATTCGTCCTGGCGCTTCGGCTGGCGCGCCCGGAGCAGTTGGCCCACCCGGAAGGATTCCGGAACCTGATCGACTTCCTCACGGTGCTGCAGGCGCCGAGCAACCCGATTCTGCCGAGTCAGTGGGCGGCGGACATGGTGATGAACTGGCTGGGGCACGTGGCCGATCCGCTTCCGATCCTGCTGCTCTGGAGCACCGCGGCCGCGTTCGTCGTGCTCGGCGCGCTGGCGCACCGGCGGCTCTATTCCAGCGGCTTCTCCCGGGCGCAGGAGGGGGGCGACACGCGGGACGGCGGGCGCCGCCAGGCCGCGTGGGTCACTGCGCTCCTCAAGCCGCTGGGACCGCTGCAGCGCGAGATGCTGCTCAAGGACGTGCGGGTCTTCTTCCGCGACTCCACCCAGTGGGGGCAGTTGATCCTGATCGCGGTGCTCCTCGCGGTCTATCTCTTCAACATCTCGGCCCTCCCGATCAACACCGGGGAGCGGGTCCCGCTCTTCGTCACCACGCTGGTGATCTTCCTCAACCAGGGACTTACCGGCTTCGTCCTCGCGGCAATCGCGGTGCGGTTCATCTTCCCGGCGGTCTCGCTGGAGGGGCGGCAGTTCTGGCTGCTCCGTTCGAGTCCGCTCGATCTCGGTGCTCTGCTCAAGAGCAAGTACTGGACCGGGACGGCGCCGCTCCTGATCCTGGCGCTCGGCCTCACCGTCATCACCAACCTCTCGCTCAAGTCGGCGCTCCCGATCCTGCTCCTGAACGTCGGCACGGTGGCGGCGCTCACCTTCGCGATCAGCGCGCTTGCCCTCGGCTTCGGCGCCGTCTATCCCCAGTTCGAGACCGAGAACGCGGCCCAGATCCCGACCAGCTTCGGCGGCCTCGTCTGCATGATGTCGATCACCGGACTGCTGGTGGTGGTCATCGTGATCGAGGCAGGGCCGGTGGCGGGATTCCTCCGGGCCACGCAGGATGGTGGTGCGCCCGGCTGGAGCGCGATGTTGCTGGCACTCGCGGTCGTGGCCGCCGGATGCGGCGCGCTCACCTGGGGCGCCCTACGGATCGCGCGACGGAAGCTCGATGCGTTCGATGAGGAGATGGAGTAGGCGCGCACCTCACCCCCGGCCTCCTCTCCCTTACGGGAGAGGGGGAGCGGCGTAAGAGGAACCGTCCCGAGCAGTGCGAGGGACCTGCCTATTCGGAATCGAAGGAAGGCCCAAATCACCGGATTGGTGGAGCAGGCCTCATAAACCCCTTATCCCACTACCTCACTACGCTACTACCCCACTACTCGGAGCCCCGATGCCGGATCTGACGAAGGACTTCCGCCCACCCCCGGTTCGCGAGCTCGCCAAGAAGCGGAAGCCGCTCCAGAACGTCAACGCCATGCAAAACTCGGAGCTCTCCCGGATCGACCGGGTCGCGCTCTATGTGACCGACCACGTCGGTACCATTGGCTTCTTCTTCCTCATCTTCCTCTGGACCGCCGGCTGGTGCGGATACAACCTCCTCGCGAGCGAAGTGCCGGCGCTGCACTGGAAGGCGTTCGACCCCTTCCCCGCCTTCGTCGCCTATCTGCTGATCAGCAATGTCATCCAGATCCTGCTGATGCCCCTCATCATGGTGGGCCAGAACCTGCAGGGCCGGCACGCGGAGCTCCGGGCGGAAAATGACTTCGAGGTGAATGTGCGGGCGGAAGGAGAGATCCAAACGATCCTGCAACACCTGGAGTATCAGAACGCGGTGCTGATCACGATGCTCCGGAAGCTCGGCGTGAGCCCCGAGGAGGCGATCGCCTCGCTCCAGGAGCACGGGGTGGTGCCGCGGGCGACGTAGGCGGTAAGGCGGTAAGGCGGTAAGGCGGTAAGGCGGTAAGGCGGTAAGGCGGGCAAAAATCGCATACGGAGCTTGGAGCACAAGCGGAACCGTCCCGAGCAGCGCGAGGGACCTGCTCAGCCGGATCGGTGGATGGCCACGAGCCACCGGATCGGCGGGGCGGGTCCCTCACTCCGTTCGGGACGGTTCCCGCCGGCGTCGGATCTCGTATTGACCGGACTCTTTCGTCACCTCCCCTTCTCATCTTCACTTCGTCCTCTCTACACCTCTTCTCCTTTCTCCCTTCTCCCCCGCTCCGCCTTTTCCAGCGCCGGCCCGCGTTTTCGCGGTGCCGGCGTTCTGGTATCCGGTTCCTACCTTGGGCGCGCTTCAATCACGGGCGCGCGGGCGCCCTCATCCCAAGGAGGTTCCGATGCGATACTCCCCCCTGTGGCTGGTGCCGGCGCTGCTTTCGATCGCCAGCGCCTGCACCGATCACGACACCCCGGCCGGCGCGACGGCGCCAAGCGCGCCGGTGGTGATCGACCAATCAGCGCCGGCCGATGAGCAGCACGCCCGACTGGAGCGACTGGCGCGCCGAACGGCGCTCGCCCTCCACCGGCCGGAGTTCCGCGCCTTCGTCAAGGCCGAGGCCGACGGTTCCCGCTTCCGGGAGCACAAGCTCCAGTTCCAGCGCCTGCTCCGCCGCCCCGACCATCGAGCGCTCGGTCCGATGGCCGCTGCCAGCGGGGAACAGGAGGCGGGGATCAGGGAGGATGCTGACGCGGCCTCCCCCCTCGAGTTCTACTTCCCGGTCCACGGCCAGCGGGAGGCGTGGCGCGGTGATGAGAACATCCTTGTCGCCACCGCCGTCACGGATGGCGATATCCCGGTCGCCTTCGATACTCGGGGCCAGCGCCAC